>JBATYN010000345.1:0-3800 GCA_049674125.1 Pseudolabrys sp.
CCGGACTTTGGCCTTTCCCCGGCACTTGCGTTTGAAAGTGCGAGGGGGGTGGAGCGCCGATCGGCGCAACCACTGCCTCCCGCCTCCATCCGCTTTCGCCTTGCGGCGGCAGCGAACTTCGGCGGGCCGCGCCCTGCGGACGACGCTGGACGCGTCGCCGAACGGCGCTCCACCGTGCGGCTTTTCTGTCCCCGGCGCCGTGCTTCCGTGGGGCGCAAACCGCGGAGTTTAGCCCGCCGTCCGGGGCGGCTTCCGCCGCCCGTCGTCGCCCCAGCGTCCAGCCATTAAAGGCAGCCGGTCATAATGCCGGCGGACGACTGGCCGGGGCCTCCCGAGTGCGGGGTTACAAGCCCCGCCCGCGGGCGCCGCCGCCACCCCACGTTCGACAGTGTCCTGCAGAACGCCCCTCGCGCGGGGTGACCGGCGAGAGGAATATATGCTTTAGGAATTAAGTCAAGGGGGTTGTGGAAAAGCGAGGCGTCAACGACGCGCCGGTGACCGTGGCGAAGGTTGAGAACTAGGGCCGACGGGCAAGAAAGTAGTTAACCAAAATCGGCCGCCTGTTTTGATAAGCTTATCTGGCCACTAGCTTTTGTTCTCGTTTTGTTCTAGAGGTACGAGATGGCCAGCTCAACCGAAATCGAATGGACGGACGCAACTTGGAATCCGGTGACCGGCTGCTCAAAGGTCACACGAGGAAGCGACTTCTGTTACGCGGAAAGGTTCTCAGAGCGATTTCGCGGAGTGGCCGACCATCCTTTTGAAAACGGATTCGATCTCACTCTTAGAGCTGAGCGTCTGACGCATCCACTCCGTTGGCGCCAACCTAGGCGAATATTTGTGAATTCAATGAGTGATCTTTTTCATAAAGAAGTGCCGTGCTCATTCATCGATCGCGTCTTCGACACAATGGAAGCGGCCACCTGGCATACGTTCCAAGTCCTTACAAAACGCAGCTCCTTGATGATGAGATATCTTCGTGGTCGTTATGGATTATCTGGACTCGCGCCATCACATATTTGGCTAGGTGTGTCTGTCGAAGATGCGAAAAATGCGGTCCGCATTAAGCACCTGCGTGCAGCGCCAGCATCAGTTAAATTTATCTCTTTTGAGCCGCTGCTCGGGCCAGTAGGCCAATTGGACCTTACAGGAATACATTGGGCAATTGTTGGCGGAGAAAGTGGGCCCAAGGCGCGTCCCATGGCTGAGGCATGGGCGTTGGAAATTCGAGATCAATGCCGATTATCGAAGGTCGCTTTTTTCTTCAAACAATGGGGCGGAACAAGACCGAAGTCAGGCGGTCGTCTACTTCAAAAGCGAGAGTGGAATCAGTACCCGCGAATTCAGAAGATGAAAAAACCAATATTAGTAGCGGCGGAATAAAATGAGGAGAATGTGAGCGATCCATATATTGACCGAGCCCTTTCACAAACCCGAAGAAGATTTTGAAATTAAGACATATTACGGTGACTTCGAAGATGCCATCTCGGAAATAGAAACATTCATTGACCAGTCATTCCCTCTTATCTTTATCGATCCAACGGGCTGGACTGGCTATTCGTTTGACAAAATTAAAGTCCTTTTCGACCGCCCTAAGTGCGAAGTTCTAATAAACTTTATGTATGATTTCGTGAATCGCGCTGCCTCTATGAATGACGAAAAAACCATTGCATCTTTAAATCAGATACTTGGTGGGCCGAATTGGCAAGATCGCTTAGATGTAAGGCTGCCACGTGGGCACGCTGTTGAAAAATTGTTCCGCGACTCTTTGAGAGACGCAGGCAGCTTTGATTATGTAGTTTCCACGAAGATTGATCGTGCCACCACCGACAGGCCGCATTTCTACATCGCTTATGGAACAAAGTCCCGCAATGGCTTGGAAACCTTCCGCGAAACTGAATACCGCGCCCATCGCGGCCACGCACGCGATCGCGCTAACGCAAAAGAGCGAAGGCGTGAAGAGAAGATTGGGACACGTGACCTATTTCAGGGAGTCGAGGCAGACTTTCAAGAAATGGGCATTGACGACATCGTAGCTGAACAAAAGGTGTTGGCTACGCAGGACATATTGAAGGCTCTAGAGGACGTAGGCCTCGATTTTTTCCTAGTTTGGACAATGGTCCTTCAGAGCTACATGCTGCGTGTTACAAACGTGAAAGATATTTGCGTTGAACTAGCAAAGGCTGGAAAAATTGAAAATACTTGGGGCGGCGGGAACCGCAAGCCACGCGATAATGATCTGATTGGGCTAAAACAGTAACGGCGGGCACTTGGCCCGCCGTTTCAATTCCGATGGATTGTAAGAGCTGAATCCCCGGTTTCGCGGGGATGACCGTCCTTCGAGACCCGGCGCTTTCGCGCCGCTCCTCAGGACGAGGTCAGTTGTCCAGGGACGAGGTCAGTTATCCAGGAATGAGCGGAGTTTCCGCGACCGCGACGGGTGCTTTAATTTTCTCAAAGCCTTCGCCTCGATTTGCCGGATGCGCTCGCGCGTGACCGAGAACTGCTGGCCGACTTCTTCCAGCGTGTGGTCGGTGTTCATGCCGATGCCGAAACGCATGCGCAGCACGCGCTCCTCGCGCGCCGTGAGCGAGGCGAGCACGCGCGTCGTGGTCTCGCGCAAATTCGACTGGATCGCCGCGTCGATCGGCAGGATCGCGTTCTTGTCCTCGATGAAATCGCCGAGATGCGAATCCTCCTCGTCGCCGATGGGCGTCTCAAGCGAGAGCGGCTCCTTGGCGATCTTGAGGACCTTGCGCACCTTCTCCAGCGGCATTCCCAGTTTTTCGGCGAGTTCTTCCGGCGTCGGCTCGCGGCCGATTTCGTTGAGCATCTGGCGCGAGGTGCGCACGATCTTGTTGATCGTCTCGATCATGTGCACCGGAATGCGGATGGTGCGCGCCTGGTCGGCGATCGAGCGGGTGATGGCCTGGCGGATCCACCAGGTCGCGTAGGTCGAGAACTTGTAGCCGCGGCGGTATTCGAATTTATCAACCGCCTTCATGAGGCCGATATTGCCTTCCTGGATCAGATCGAGGAATTGCAGGCCGCGGTTGGTGTATTTCTTGGCGATGGAGATGACGAGGCGCAGGTTCGCCCCCACCATTTCCTTCTTGGCCTGGCGCGCTTCGCGCTCGCCCTTCTGCACCATGTGGACGATCTTGCGGAACTCGGCGATCTCGACGCCAGTCTGCGCGGCGAGATCGTGCACCATGCCGCGGATTTCCTTGATGCGGTCCTTTTCCTTGGCAACGAGGCTCTTCCAGCCTTTGGCCGAGAGCTTCGAGACGCGGTTGAGCCAGCGCGGGTCGAGCTCGCCGCCCATATATTGCTTGAGGAACTCTTCGCGCGCGACGCCATAGCTTTCGGCAAGCCGCATCAGCCGGCCTTCGCTCGACACGAGGCGCTTGTTGATGTCGTAGAGCTGCTCGACGAGGCTGTCGATGCGCGGCTGGTTGAGGCGCAGCGATTTCACCTCGGAGATGATCTCTTCCTTCAGCTTGCGGTACTTGCGCTCCTGTGCCGGCGAGAGCGGCAGCGACGAGCTGCGCAAGCGGTTTTCGATATCCTGTTCCTGCAGCCGGCGCAGCTTCTTGAAACTGTCGGCGATCGTATCGAAGGTCTCGACCACCTTGGGCTTGAGCTCGGCCTCGATGGCGGCGAGCGACAGGGAATTCTCCATGTCGTCTTCGTCGTAATCACCTTCGGCCGCGGCCTCGCCCGGATCCTTCGGCTCTTCGCCGTCGCCGGCTTCGCCCGGCGCCTTGAACGGCGTGGCGGCGGGAGGAGCAGCCGGGGGC
>JBATYN010000346.1:0-7036 GCA_049674125.1 Pseudolabrys sp.
TTTCACGGTCACGGTGGTCGATCCGGCGTTGGCGCACGCTCAATCCAGGGACCCGCGCGCTTCGGCGATCGCGGCCGCAGCGCGACGGCTGTTCGAGGCGATTGAGGTTTGGGATGCCGTTGCCGCCAACGCCCAGCCGATCCTCGACATGGTGGTGACCGACTCCAAGCTCGATGACGCGGTGCGTCCGACGTTTCTGACCTTCGGCGGCGAGGTCGAGCCGGGGGAGCCGTTCGCCCATATGGTGGAAAACCGGCACCTGGTCGACGCGCTGGTGACAAAAGCAAAAGCGCTCAACGTCGATTTGCGCGAAGGTGCGGTGGCCAGCTTTGAACATCATACCGACGGCGCTATCGATGTCGTACTGGCCGATGGCGGAAAGATTTCTTCCTGCCTGCTGGTGGGCGCCGACGGCGCGAAGTCGCAAATTCGCGAACAGGCCGCTATCCCCACCTATGGATGGAACTACGATCAATCGGCGATTGTGACCACCGTCGCACATGAGCGCGAGCACAAGGGCCGCGCCGAAGAACATTTTTTGCCGGCCGGACCGTTCGCGATTTTGCCGCTGACTGGCAGACGCTGTTCAATCGTGTGGACGGAAAGTACGCGCGAAGCCGAGCGCATCGTTGTCTTGCCGGACGATGAATTTCACGCCGAACTTGAAAAGCGCTTCGGCTTGCAGCTCGGAGACCTGACAGTGGCAGGGCCGCGCCGCGCGTTTCCGCTCGGCCTGTTTACCGCACGCACCTTCATTGCGGAAAGGCTGGCGTTGATCGGCGATGCTGCGCACATCATCCATCCCATCGCCGGGCAGGGGCTCAACATGGGTCTGCGTGATGTGGCGGCGCTTGCCGAAGCGATCGCGGACACGGCGCGCCTCGGCCTCGATCCGGGCGGCCCGGATGTGCTCGAACGCTATCAGCGCTGGCGGCGTTTCGACACCATGACCATGGGTGTCGCGACGGATGGATTGAACCGGCTATTTTCCAATCATTCGGATGTGCTGCGGCTGGCGCGGGACATCGGCCTTGGATTGGTCGAACGCATGCCGCCACTCAAGCGCATGTTCATTCGCGAGGCCGCCGGATTCACCGGCGACGTACCGAAGCTGCTGCGAGGCGAGGCTCTCTAGCCTCTCTTCCGTTCTAGGTCAGTAGTCTCTGCACGATGGCATCGATATGCACTTGCGCGCAGTCGATCAGCGGAAAACCGGCATTACTCTCCGTGAAGACCGTCGAAAGGTCGGTGCCGGCGATCAGCACGGCTTGCGCGCCGTCGCGTGTAACGAAAGTCTGGGCGATCTTGCGTAACGTTTCACGATCCTCGTCTGAAGCGCGTCCGGTCACGAAGTTCACATAAGCTCCGTGAATCTTTTCAATTTCGCCCGCGTTGGGCATGACGACATCGATCTCACTGAAGCAGCCGAACATCCGTGTTTCAATTGTAAAACGGGTGCCGAGCAGCGCTATCCGTTTAAAGCCACGCGCCTGCACCTCCTGCGGCACTTCTTTCAGCATGTCGATGAGCGGCAACGGCGATATCGCGGTGAGTTGCGCGGCGCAAATGTGCGGAGTGACCGCAACGATGGCGCTCACTTCCGCGCCGCCCGCCGCCATGCTCGCGATCAAGCCGCTGAGGTAGCGCGCAAGCCCGTCGAGGTCGTTTGCAATCACCGCTTTATAGACGCGATCGTATTCTGCGTGGGCGATCAGCAAACGCGGGACGCGGTCTTGTTTAGCAATGGCGGCAATCAGCTCGCGATAATAATGAACCGTTGCGTCCGGCCCCAGTCCGCCGATCAAACCGAGGCAGCGTGCTTCTTCGGCCATGGCTTCACGTATATCACAGAGAAAAGCAGAACTTGCGACATATTGTGTCTTGCCGAACTCATGGCCCTGCGATGCGCCACAAGTCGGCGGCGCACAGCGCAATACCGACAACTATCAGACAGCAGGCAACGGACGTTCGCAGAATGCCAGTTTCAATTCGCCGCGAGACGGCGATGCCTGTCAGCATTCCCGCAACGATGGCAACACTCAGTATTCCCACCACCACGTAATCGACTGACCCGCGAATGCCGTTCACTACAGTTGCGGTCCCCGCGACCGGCAGTTGTGCGACCTGTGCCAGCAACAACGCGCGGCGCACGTCCATGCCTTTCCAAAGCAAGAGCGGCAGGCATATCAACGGGCCGCCGGTGCCGCTCATGGCCGAGAGAAACCCCGTCGCGACACCCGCGCTTGCAAGAACGCCAGGCTTGAGAACTACGCCGCCGTTGCCAGCCGGTTTGCGTAAACACGACAGGCCGGCCAAAGCCACGCAGGCCGAGACGATGAGAGACAGTGATGTCGCCGGAATCCAGGGCGCTGCCAACGCACCAATGAACGCGCCAGGAATGATCGTCCCCAGAAAAATCCAGTCGCCCGCGTTTAAGCGCACATCGCTGCTGCCGGCGCGCATCGCCGCGATCGCGCCGGCCAACACGAAACTTGCGAGGCTGAGCGATACGGCGTCGTGAATATCGCGGCCGAAAAGATGCACGAGCGCCGGCGCCAGAAGAACGCCGCCAATGCCGATCAGTCCGATCAGAAATCCAATCGGCAGCCCGAGACCGATCAAGGCGAGTGCGGCCATCATCGTCGTGATGCCGTCAGGCTATTCGGCCGGCCATTACGACAGCGGGACGCTGCCGACGTGATCCAGGAACGCCTTGCGTTTGGAAATCAGCCCATACCAGCGGTCGAGGTGGGGCATCGGCGGCCGGACAGGCACCAACTGCACGAAGCGGTAGCACATGATGCCGACCGGAATGTCACCGTAAGAGAAGTTGGGGCCGGCGACATATTGGGTTTTGCCCAATTGTGCGTCGAGCATCTTCATCGCGTCGGTTGTTTTTTGCTGCGACGTCTTGATCGCGGCCATGTCGCGCTTTTCCGGCGCCGTCCTGATCAGGCCCCAGAAAGCATGGAAGATCGCGGGCCCAACGACTGACAACTGCCAATCCATCCATTGGCTGGCGAGGGCGCGTTGCTTGGGATCCTTCGGCTCAAGCGCACCGCTTTTGTCGTGCTTGCCGGCGAGATAGCGCACGACTGAATTCGATTCCCACAACAGGAAACCGTCGTCCTCTTCGAGTGTCGGCACCAGGCCGTTGGGGTTCATGGCGAGATAAGCGGGTTCTTTGTTCTTGCCAAACGCGCCGCCAACGTCGATGCGTTGATGCTCAAGATTGAGCTCGCCCACCGCCCACATGGCTTTTTGCACATTGGACGAGGTGTTGCGGCCCCAAATTTTTATCATTGCATTCGCTCCCTGATCACGTTTTCTGTTTTTTATACCTTGTCATGGCCGGGCTCGTCCCGGCCATCCCGATAAGGGAGGCGCGGTTATGCCTGCCTAAGCGAGATCGCCCGGGCCAAGCCGGGCGATGACAAATCAACAATTCGTGGGATGGCTTACTCCAGTCTGCGTGCCTCTTCCGGCAGCATGATCGGTATGCCATCGCGGATCGGATAGGCGAGCTTGGCCTTGCGCGAAATCAGTTCCTGTTTTGTGGCGTCGTATTCGAGCGGCCCTTTGGTGAGGGGGCAAACCAGGATTTCCAGCAATTTCGGATCAACGCTGCCGATCGGTCGTTCGATAGGGGGGACTGAGGTCATGGAAACACTCCCGGCGGGCCCGCGAAATTATAGCACGCTTGCGCCGACTGTCGTCCCGGGGACCGAGCGTTCGACAGGGAAATCTCACTGCAGTTGCGGCTCACCTTCGGTGTTCTTCTTAGCGAGCTCGATCTCGGTAATGGCAATCAAAATTTCGGCTCGTGTCTTTAAATCCGGTGCTTCGAGAAGCGCCTGTTTTTCTGCGGTGCCGTAAGGCGACATCATGGAGAGTGCATTGACCAGCGCTTCGTTCGGCGCCTTCTCAATGCCTTCCCAATCGGCCTTGAGATCGTTGGCCTTGAGAAAATCGGTGAGCGCCACCAGCAGTGCGGGACGGTCCACCGCGTTTTCGCCCTTACGCGCGACGAAATCGTCGGCGAACGGCGCGTAGGTTACCCGGCATTGCCGATAGGGTGTCGCGACTTTCAGCTCTTCTTCGACACGAAAGCGCGCAACGCCGGTGAGCTCGAGCAAATAGCGGCCGTCACCGCTTTCGGCGAGCTGGGTAATGCGTCCGGCACAGCCGACCTTGTAGAGCGGCGGCTTTCCGACGGGACCGCCTTGAGCGGCCTCGGGCTGGATCATGCCGATGAGCCGGTGGCCGTCGCGCAATGTGTCGTCGACCATCGAGAGATAGCGCGGCTCGAAAATATTGAGCGGCATCTGACCGCGCGGCAACAGGAGCGCGCCCGGTAGCGGGAACACCGGGATATTTTCAGGCAAATCGATCGGCCCGCGATATTGAGCATTCATCGGCATGCACAAACCTCTCCCGGCCTCATCCGGAGGAGGGCACATGGCGCCCGTCTCGAAGGATGAGGCCGCCCCATCCTTTGAGACACCGCCTTCGGCGGCTCCTCAGGATGAAGGCGAGGCAATTCAAGACACGAATCCCAAGTTTGAACTCACGAGAACAAAATCGACGACAGACGCTTGCGGCCTTCCACGGTGGCCGGATCGGTCGGCCCCCAGGCTTCAAAGAACTGTACGAGTTGCTTGCGCGCGCCATCGTCGTTCCATTTGCGGTCGCGCTTGACGACGTTGATCAGGTGATTCACCGCATCTTCACGCTTGCCATTGGCGTTGAGTGCGACGGCGAGATCAAAGCGCGCCTGATGGTCGAGTGGATTGGCCTGCACTTTTGCTTCGAGCTCTGTTACCGGGCCAAGCGATTTCGCCTGCTCCGCTACCTCGAGAGCGGCGCGCGCGGCGGCGACGGCCGCTTCATTGCGCTTGGCTTCGGGAACGAGCGCTAGCGTCTGCTTGGCCTGTTCGAGTGCGCCGGTCTCGACGTAGCAACGCGCGAGCCCGGCAAGCGCGGGCACATTGGTGCCGTCCTCGGCGAGGAGTTGCGCGTAAATTTCGGCGGCACCGGTCGCATTGCCTTCGGCCAATGCGGCGTCGGCCGTTTTCAAAAGATCCTTTTCCTCGGCGCCGACGGCGCCTTTTGTCAGCCGCTCGAGAAATGCGACCACCTGGCTTTCGGGCAGTGCACCCATAAAGCCATCAACCGGCTGTCCGTTTGAGAATGCGATCACCGCCGGGATCGATTGGATGCCCATCTGTCCCGGTATCGCGGGATGCTCGTCGATGTTCATTTTGGCGAGCTTGACCTTGCCCTTCGTCGCCTTGACGGTTTTTTCCAAAATGGGCGTGAGCTGCTTGCAGGGACCGCACCAGGGCGCCCAGAAATCCACGAGCACCGGCTGGCGTTTGGACTCCTCGATCACATCCTTCATGAAGGCCTGGGTTGTCGTATCCTTGACCACCTCGACCGCTGTCATTGCCCCGCCGTCTTGCAACATATGTCCTCGCCTCACCTGGCCGCGATTGGCCCAACCATCAGAGTTCCATGCCGGTTTAAATGGGTTATCCGGGAAGCTAACGCAACCATCAAGGCATGGTCGAGGCGCGGTCCGAAACGCGCTCAATTCGGGGCGAATGGCCGGTGGATTCGAGAAATTTCACCAGATCGGCGCGCTTTATCGACGTGGTCATCGTGTTGACCAGGGGATGATAGTTGAGAGTTTCGTGCTCCATCATCCCGGCGTCGAGGACCACCGTCACACGGCCTTGCGTGTCGTTGATGGCGCCGAACGGCGTCACCGCACCTGGCTCGACCCCCAATACTTCACGCAACAGATCAGACGAGCCGAACGAAAAACGCCCGTTGGCGCCCAAAAGGCGATGCAGGCCCTTGAGGTCGATATCGGCATCTTCGAGGGCGACCACCAGATAAATCGCGTATTTCTTGTCGCGTAGAAAGAGGTTCTTTGTGTGCCCCCCGGGAATCTGCCCCCGAAGGCTTCGCGACTGCTCGACCGTAAAAAGAGGCGGATGCTTGACCGTCGCATAGGCAATGCCAAGGGCATCGAGCGCGGCGAAGAGCTGATCGGGACTGCTGGCCATCGGTGCAATAATTCCCGTTCCCGGGTGTTATTATCAACCAGGCCGTCGTGGAGGTAGAAAAATGCGCATTGTTCTGATCGCGACCGCCATTATGGCCGCGATCTCATTCTATGCGCGTCCCGCGCAGGCCAAGGAAGGCCCTTGGTGCGCGTTTATCGCTGTGGCCGAGGGCGCGATGTACGAGGATTGTCAGTATTGGTCGTTCGAGGCTTGCCGGCCAGTGATCCTCGCCGGTAATCGCGGGTTCTGTAATCCGAACCCCCGGTGGGTGGAGCCGATGCCCAATCCGGGCGTCCGCCACAAGCAACACGTTCAACCGAATTGATGCGACGCTAAAAACGGAAGAGGTCGACTATGCTGCGCATGACACTTGCAATCGCCGTTTTGGCCAGTACCCAATTGGCAAATCCCAACCCGGCGCGCGCTGCCGAAGGACCCTGGTGCGCTCTCCGCAACTTTGGCAGTGACCTGTCGGAAGACTGCCAATTCCGCACGTTCGAGGAATGCCGGGAGACCGTGATCGCCGGGTTCCGCGGCTTCTGCAACCAAAACCCTCGCTGGCAGAGCGAAAACACCGCTCCGCGACGACCTCGGAAGGGTTAAAGGCCGGCAGCGGGCCGCCGTGGTTGCAATGAGGCGTCGCTTTTGGCTATAGGAACGACCTTGGCGGCCGATAACGCTTTTCGGCCAAATATCTAACGGATGCGGGTGTAGCTCAGGGGTAGAGCACGACCTTGCCAAGGTCGGGGTCGAGGGTTCGAATCCCTTCGCCCGCTCCAATACTTAGCTTGATTTCCGATCCTCAAAAATATGCTCCGGGTAACGCCGGGGTAACAGCCCCCTCTGGGGCAGTCGCCTCTGGCTACTCCGCCGTCGCAACGAAATTGGAAGCCGACGTCCGTTCGTCCTGCATCGATGCCGGTTGCCAGACGGTGAAGGGGCCAGGACCATTGCCGCGCGGATGC
>JBATYN010000347.1:0-2571 GCA_049674125.1 Pseudolabrys sp.
ATTCAGAATAACGATTTCGCCGCCACCGTCGCCGCGCCCAAAAGCGGGGCCGGATAGACCGCAAACAGAATATTGACGAGCCCCGAAACTCCCAGCACCAGACGCAACAGGACCGGCATGCGCTGAAACCCGGCAACCGGTTCATCGAAATACATCGTCTTGACGATTGCCAGGTAGTAGTAGGCGCCGACCACACTGGTGAGCACGCCGATCACCGCGAGTGTAAAGAGCCCGGCTTTGATGGCGGCGAGGAACACGTAAAACTTCGCGAAGAAGCCCGCGAGCGGCGGAATGCCGGCCAAGGAGAACAAAAGCACGGCCAGGAAAAACGCCATCGTCGGATGCGTGCGCGCGAGGCCGGAGAGATCGCTGATGGTTTCCACCAGCTTGCCGTCACGCCGCATCGCGAGGATCACGGCAAACGTGCCGAGCGTCATCGCCACATAGATGCTCATATAAACCAGCACGCCTTGCACACCCTCCGGCGTTCCGGCGGCAAGGCCAACGAGCGCGTAACCCATGTGGCCGATCGACGAATAAGCCATCAGGCGTTTGATATTGCGCTGGCCAATCGCAGCAAACGAACCGAGTGCCATCGAAGCGATCGAAACGAATACGACAATCTGCTGCCACTCGTGCGTGATGGCCGGAAACGCAACTACAGTCGCTCGTGCGAAGATGGCAATGCCGGCGACTTTCGGCGCCGCCGCAAAGAAGGCCGTGACCGGTGTCGGCGCCCCCTCGTAGACATCTGGCGTCCACATGTGAAACGGCACTGCGGAAATCTTGAAGCAAAATCCGACAAACAGGAAAACGAGGCCGAAGATCAACCCGATGCTGGCGCCGTGCTGCGTTGCCTTGGCGATACCGGCAAAATTGACCGTGCCGCTATAGCCGTAGATCAGCGAAGCGCCGTACAGCAGCATGCCGGAGGAGAGCGCGCCGAGCACAAAATATTTCAGCCCGGCCTCGGTCGATTTGAGATTTTCGCGATTGGACGCCGCAATCACGTAAAGCGGCAGGCTCATGAGCTCAAGGCCGAGATACAGCGCGATTAAATCAGAGGCCGAAATCAACATCAGCATGCCGAGCGTCGCGAACAGAAACAGTGCGCCGTATTCGAATTTCTGCTGCTTCTCGAACGTCAGATAGTCGAGCGACAACAAGAGCGCGCCACCGGAGCCGACTAACGTCAGGAACTTGAGGAAGCGCGCATAATCGTCGACCAGAAAACTGCCGCCGAACATCGTGTGCGTGCCGGGCGGTATCACGGCAATGGCGGCGCCGGCGAAAATCACGACGATGACGCACCAGCCGTTGACAATCGCCGCGCTGCGCTCGCCGATCATCACACCGGCCATCAGCATCAGCATGGCGCCGCAGGCCAGCAACAGTTCCGGCAGAAACGGCATCAATTCTTGCATGGCGGGAATTTGAGTCATGTTACCCGCCTAGTGTGCCATCAGCGCCGCGGTCTTGGCCGCCGCGATCGCATGGTTGTAATTTTCGAGAAGTTGGGCAACGGACGCCGCCGACATATCCAGCACCGGTTTGGGCGCAACACCGAACAAAATCGTGAGCACAACCAGCGGCGCGAAGATGACGGTCTCGCGCAAGCCGATATCGCGGATTCCCTCAAGCGCCGGCTTCAGATTGCCGAAGATCATCTTGCGGTACAGCCACAGTGCATAGGCCGCCGACAGGATGACGCCGAACGTTGCTATCGTCGCGACCGGCGTGTTGATCCTGAAGGTGCCGATCAGCGACAAAAATTCGCCGATGAAGCCCGAGGTGCCCGGCAGGCCGACATTGGCAAGCGTGAACACCATGAAGACGAACGCGTAGAGCGGCATGCGATTGACCAGGCCGCCATAGGCCGCGATCTCGCGCGTATGCACCCGGTCGTAAACGACGCCGACGCACAAGAACAGCGCGCCGGAGACGATGCCGTGCGAGATCATCTGGAAGATGCCGCCCGCGACGCCCTGCGCGGTTGCAGCAAAGATGCCCATGGTTACGAAACCCATGTGCGCCACCGACGAATAGGCGATCAGTTTTTTCACATCCTCCTGCATCAACGCCACCAACGAGGTGTAGATGATGGCGACCACAGAGAGCGTGAATATCAGTGGCGCGAATTCGTGGCTCGCCTCCGGAAACATCGGCAGAGAAAACCGCAGGAAACCGTAGCCGCCCATCTTCAACAGGATCGCCGCGAGAATAACCGAACCCGCCGTCGGCGCCTCCACATGCGCGTCGGGCAGCCATGTGTGCACCGGCCACATCGGCATCTTCACCGCAAATGACGCAAAGAACGCAAACCACGCCCATTTTTGTAAACCGAGCGGAAAGCCGTGCCGCAGCAACGTTGCGATATCGGTGGTGCCGGCATCCCAATACATCGCCATGATCGCAAGCAGCATCAGCACCGAGCCGAGCAGCGTGTAGAGGAAGAATTTGAAGCTCGCATACACACGGCGCGGACCACCCCAGATGCCGATGATGAGGAACATCGGGATCAGGCCGCCTTCGAAGAACAGGTAGAACAGCACCAGGTCGAGCGCGGAGAAG
>JBATYN010000348.1:0-8306 GCA_049674125.1 Pseudolabrys sp.
AAGAAGCAGTGCGATTTCATGGTGACGGTTGATACGGCTGCGCGACAGGCAGCGTGAGGCAAATAGTGGGGGTATCGAAACCTAAGGGCTAAAAAAGCCCACGAAACGGCCGGTCGCGAATTGCGCCGCGTGGATGGGCCGACCATCCCCCCTCCATTGCGAAGGGGATAGGACCCCGCCACCGACCTCTCACTCGCTTTGTTATTCAGACATCCGTCCAACGTCAGATGGCGAGTTCGGGAATTCATAACCGCAGAAGCGGCACACAAAAGCTGCTGCTTTGATTTTCTCTGCGCACCGTGGACAAGCTTTTTTCTCAGTCCGGGTGAGAAGTCTGACTATCAGGCCCAAGGCCACAAGAATAACAATCCAATGCCAAATGCTCAGTGACCCCATTTTTCACCTACATCTTCAATCAATCGCACTCAATTTCTTTTCCAGAAGTGTCTACATCTGGATCAGAACAGACTTCTTCGCCGTCCTTCGTAACGGTCCAGCCCGACAAAGTGCCGCTTCCAAAAACACCAGCAGCGTAGGCGCTCGCGGTCATCCCTATGAACAAACCCACAAACAGGCCCCAAACAAAACGTGTCATTGCTAATGCACTCCTCTTTATCACTGATATGCGGACGGCTTTCGGAAGCGTCTTGTTACCTTCTGCCAAAAGCTTGTTAAGCTTCTGTCACCGCGCCGAGGCCGGTGTCGCACCTCCGAAAGCTGGCCTTGCATCAGGAGAGCTATAAATGACCGCCTTTTACATCGGCCAACACGAGATCGACGACGATGCCGCTTTCGCCGACTACCTCAGGCAGACAATGCCGTTTATCGAAAAGCACGGTGGACGTTATCTCACCAAAGCCGGCACACATGAAATGCTCGAAGGCCAACGGCCGAGCCGCGTCGTCGTTGTCGAATTTCCGAGCAAGCAAGCGATCAAGGATTGGTACAACGATCCCGGCTACCGGCCGCTGGTCGCGAAACGGCATGCGGCGGCGCGCAGCATCATGATCGCGGTAGAGGGCCAGTGAAGCTCTATGTCCGCTTTGGGTCAAATGCAGACATTTGCAACGCACTAGGCGATGTCCGCTTTGTGCCTATAGCGGACATTGCGCCATTCATTCGATCACTTCGTCGGCGCGCTGTTGGAGCTGGACAGGTACGTCTAAGCCGAGCGCATTGGCTGTCTTTAGATTGATGACTAGCGCCACTTTGATTGGCATTTGGATCGGAAGGTCCGCGGGCTTCTCGCCCTTGAGGATGCGGTCGATGTACCCCGCCGCCTGGGGATACTGTTCGGCGAAATCACCGCCATAAGAGATCAGGCCGCCTGAATCCGCGAATGAGCGAAAGAAATAGATCGCCGGAACGCGGTGGCGGACTGCCAACGCAATGATCAAGTCACGATTTACCGTGTTGAATAAATCCGGCATTACGATGAGGCCAGCACCCGGATTGGCCGCCAGTGCAGCGATAACGCCTTCGATCTCATCCTTGGCGTGAACTGGAGCAGTGCTCGCCTGGATAGCAAAGGATGATGCGGCGGCTTCAATAGAGGACATGTAAACTTTGACTGGTACGGTTGTCGCCGGATTGAACAGCAGCGCCACTCGCGTCACGCCCGGCGCGATTTGCTTGAGCAATTCCAGCCATTTCCCGCCCATGCCAGGCTCATAAAGTGCGAACCCGGTAACATTGCCACCTGGACGACCAAGGCTCGTGACGAAGCCACTGGCAATCGGGTCGGCTACGTTCGCGATCACGATGGGAATTGTCTGCGTCTCGCGGAGAAGTGCGCTGGTCACGGGCGTGGTCACACTGAAGATTGCGTCGGGTCGCAGATCGACCAGCTCCTTTGCGAATGTCTTCATTCTATCCGGATCATCACCGGCCCAGCGAAGCTCGATCCGGAGATTGCTGCCTTCTGTCCACCCCAGCTTCGCGAGCGCGCCCCGGAATACTGCGACCCAAGATTGCACGGACGGATCGCTCTCGGCGAAGCCAACGAGCACACCGACGCGACGCATCCGCTCGGGCTGCTGCGCATGCGCAGTGAGCGGCCATGCGGCTGCCGCGCTGCCAATAAGTGTGATGAACTCACGTCGCTGCATGTGCCCCCTCGAGAACACGTCCCGTCTAATACCTAAACCCTAACAGTGATCAGGCCCGATGTCCGTTTTGGGTCATAAGCAGACATGTGCAATGCAAAACGCCATGTCCGCTTTACCCCCAATAACGGACATGCCGGAGCAGGCCAACAAAAACCCCGAGCGCTTCGCCCGAGGGCACCCGTCACGCCGACTTCTTTAACGCGGCAGGGTCGACCGGTAGCTTTCGCAAACGCTTGCCGGTTGCCGCAAAGATCGCGTTGGTAACTGCGGGTACGATCGCTGAAGTTCCGGCCTCGCCCATCCCGCCAGGTGGCTCGGAACTCTGGACAATGTAGACCTCGATCGCTGGCGCCTCGTCGATGCGAAGCATCTGGTAACTATCAAAGTTTGTTTGCTCAACACGTCCATCCTTAAGCGTAATCTCGCCATGGAGTACGGCGGTGATGCCAAAGATTGTCGCGCTCTGAATCTGCGCCTGGACCGTATCGGGATTGACCGCGGTGCCGCAGTCGACTGCACAAACAACGCGTCGGACACGAACATTGCCCGTCGTCGACACTTCGACTTCAGCAACCACCGCCAAGTATGTCGCGAAAACGAATTGGACAGAGACGCCACGACCAACTCGTTCTGGCAGGGTCTGTCCCCAGCCTGCCTTTTGCGCGGCAAGTTCGAGAACAGCTTTTGCGCGGGGCGCTTTGTCGAGAAGTGTCCGCCGATAGGCGACCGCATCCTGCTTCGCCGCAGCCGCCAGCTCGTCCATAAAGCTTTCGGTCACGAAGACGTTGTGTGAGGGGCCAACGCTGCGCCAAAAGCCAGTTTGGATAGCCGGAGGTTCCACTCGCACATATTCCACGTGAAAGTTCGGGAGGTCATAGACAAGATCGATCGCGCCCTCTGTGGAATCGGGATCGAGGCCATCCTTGAATCCTGGAGGTAGCCATCTTGCAATGATCGAAGAGCCGGCGAAGCGATTGTGCCAAGCCGTTGGCTTTCCGTTTTCGTCGAGACCAGCAGAGAGCCGGTCGAACCAATACGGCCGGTATAAGTCGTGCTGGATATCTTCCTCGCGGGTCCACACAACCTTCACAGGGCCGTCAACCTGCCTGGCGATCTCAACAGCTCGGATGACGCCATCGACATCAAGCCTTCGCCCGAACCCGCCACCGATGAGATGATTGTGGACCACGACTTTGTCGAGCGGCAAGCCGAGGGTCTTCGCGGCTCCCGCTTGGGCACGTGCCACCGCTTGGGTACCGACCCAAATTTCGCAACCATCTTTGCGAACATCGACGGTGCAGTTCATCGGCTCCAGCGCTGCATGTGCAAGAAATGGGACTTGGTAGGTCGCCTCGACCTTTGTGACAGCCGCTGCCATTGCCTTCTCAGCGTCGCCGATATTTTGAGCCACTGGACCTGCACTGAGCGTTGCGGTCGCAAGTTGTTGCGCGATGTTGTCTGTATTGAGCTTGGCGTGCGGGCCGTCGTCCCATTCGATCTTGAGTGCTGCGAGACCTTTCTTCGCAGCTCCCATATGGTCAGCGACCACCGCGACGGCGGCGTCAAGCTGCACGATCTGACTCACGCCCTTGACGGCTCTGGCTGCCGTATCGTCCACGCGCCTAACGCGACCACCAAAGGCGGGTGATTGCGCAAGGGTCGCAAACTTCACGCCCGGCGGGCGCACGTCGATGCCGTATACGGCAGTACCGTTGACCTTTGCCGGCGTGTCCAGGCGCTTGGCACGCGTGCCAATGAGTTTGAAGTCTTCTGGACGCTTCAGCACGACGTTCGCGGGCACCGGCAAGGTGGCTGCGTCGGCGGCAAGCTCGCCATATTTAAGACGTCTGCCCGTCGATGGGTGAAGCACTTCGCCGCTTTGCGCGCGGCAGGACGCCGGATCGACGTTCCAGCGCTTGGCCGCCGCCGAGACAAGCATCGTTCTTGCGGTCGCGCCGGCTTCTCGCAGCGGCTGCCAAGCCCCACGTATCGCGTTCGAGTTGCCCGTTGCCTGCACGCCGAACAAGGGGTTGGTGTAAAGCTTTTCGTTGGGCGGAGCGTGCTCGGGCCGCACCTGTTTCAGGTCGACTTCCAGCTCCTCGGCGATCAGCATCGGGATAGAGGTGTAGGTACCTTGACCCATTTCGACGTACGGAATCGTCAAGAAAATCTGTCCATCGCGGTCGATGCGGATGAACGCGTTTGGTACGAAAGCGTCCGCCGCTTTGGTTTCATCTTTTCCGAACGGCAGGTTGAGACTCAACATAAGGCCGCCGCCCGCGGCTGCTCCGGCCTTTAGGAAACAGCGTCGGGTGAAACCGTCCGCCGACGGCAGTTCAGTGTGGTGACCCAAGGGCACGGCATGCCTCCCTATCAGCTCGATGCGGCCGCTTTGATTGCCTCGCGGATGCGAACATACGTACCGCAGCGGCAGATGTTGCCGGACATCGCGTTGTCAATATCAGAATCTGTCGGACGCGGATTGCTGGCAAGGAGCGCCGTCGCCGACATGATTTGACCCGACTGGCAATAGCCGCATTGAACGACCTCACGGTCGAGCCACGCCTTCTGGACTTTGGCGCCCACCGGCGTCGCGCCGATGGCTTCAATAGTCGTAACCGCGGAGGTGCCGACGCTGTCGATCGAGGTGATACAGGAACGGGTAGGCTCGCCATTGATGTGGACCGTGCAGGCCCCGCAGAGCGCCATGCCACAACCAAACTTTGTGCCGGTCATTCCCAATACGTCGCGCAGCACCCATAGGAGTGGTGTGTCGCTATCAACATCAACGCTGTGCGTCTTCCCGTTGACTTCAATTGCGAAGGCCATAGCGCTTTCTCCTTCACTTTTGCAGGACTTAAAGGCTAGCACCTTGCGAGCCAGTGTTAGCGCTTTTTGCCAAAAGCGGACAACGACCAGGGCTTATTCGATCAACTCGTTGGCCGCGCGCGCCTCTAGTTAGTCAAAGCGCTGCCCGTGGTTTGCCATACAGGTTCCATACACCGCGAATTGAGCCGTTTGCCAGACGTGGAAAACATATTTTGCAGCCTCATTGCTGCACCCGTGGATAGCCGCTGATCTTACTGGGCTGATTTGTTCCCCATTCGACAAAGGCAAAAATCCAAGTGCGGCCAGAGCGAGCACAGGGAGATATTTCTTCATGAAAAGCCTCCAGTCTTTGTTTCAGATGGTTACTTAGGCCGCCGCGCCGAGCCGATCTTGATTGCGCGCGACCTTTAGCGCCTTGGTCCACCAAGCCAACTGATCCAGCATGTCTTTGGCGCCGGCTTGCAGGTGGGTGATGTCCTTGAACTCTTTGCCGTCTTTCCAGACCGCCATGAAGTCCGCGCCTTGAATGTAGACGCCGGTGCGGATAGTCGCCAATTGCAACTCGGCGGCTACAAGACGTAAATGCTCGATCGCGCGTGCCCCGCCCACCGAGCCGTACCCGACAAACCCGGCAGCCTTTCTGTTCCATTCCGGATAAGCGTAATCGAGGGCGTTCTTCAGCACCGCCGGCACACCATGATTATATTCGGCGGTTACGAAGATATAGCCGTCGAACCCGGCAACTTTCTTTTGCCAGCGCTGGGCGACTGGATTTTGCGAAGGTGCCCACGCATTCGACGCTACCTCGTCAAAGAACGGCATCGGGAATTCGCGCAAGTCGACGATTTCAGTCTCCATATCGTCACGCCCGGCGGCAATATCCTGGATCCACTGCGCAGGCTTGTGGCCAAAGCGGGCAGCGCGGGTGGTGCTGATAATGATCGCGATTTTGACTTTGCTCATGGCAGCCCCTATCTGCTAGTTACGAATAGTTACCGAGGCTAAATAGATGACCAGACGGCGAGCGCAAGAAGGCACATCGGTGTTACCTCGTAACCTTCATGAGCCCGAGGATTGCCGGGTCGTTAGCGAGGTGCTCTCGCGGGTGGGTGACAAATGGACCGTGTTGGTTGTTTGGACCTTGGGAGGTGGGCCCAAGCGTTTCAACGAGTTGCGCAAGGCGCTTGGATCGATCTCTCAGCGCATGCTGACGCTCACGCTGCGCGCGCTTGAACGTGACGGGCTGGTGACGCGTACCGTGTTCCCGACCATCCCGCCGCGAGTCGATTATGAGTTGACCGAACTTGGGCGGTCACTGCTTGATCCAGTGAGCGAGCTTGGGTCGTGGGCCCGTAAGAACCGCGCTGCTATCGCTAACGCTCGAGACCGTTTCGACCGACGCCAGTCGTATCCGTCAACGTAGTCGTCGCGCCTAGCAGCCGCCTTCCACACGTCTCATTGCACAAAGCGGACATCGCGATGTGCACGTCATGTCCGCTTTACCCCCGAAAGCAGATATCGAACAGAGACGCCTCTGTGGCCGTTGGCGGCCTATTTGCCGTCGTTCCAAATGTCGGCTGCGAGCTTCCAGTCGTCTCCGACCTTTTCCCACACGACAACATATTTCCCGAAAATCTCCTTCGGCGTCGCCTCCTTGGTCTTCAGACTAACGGTGCCGATCTCGCGCGCAGCGGTGGGGCCGACTAATTTAACTTCAAGCGTCGTCACTTTTGGGTCGCTCACCTGGTCAGCCAGGCCTTTCCACATCGCTGCGATGGCGTCCCGACCTCTTACAATGCCCGCGCCGGGCGGGAATACCGCAGCGTCGTCGGTATAAAGTGACGCGACGCCGGCGAAATCACCCTTATTGAAAAAAATGACCCACTGAGTGTTCACGGCCTCGATCTCTGCTTTTTGCGCAAGGGCCGGCACAATCAATCCAGCAATGAAAGCGATCGCCAATAAAACTCTTTGCATGATTCACCGCTCCTGCGTCCTGTTGGGTTGTCTGCGACTGTGGCCAGATAAATTGGCGGTGCAACGGCCCGCTAGCTTTTTCCTGCAGGCGGACGTTGTTTTTCTTTTTCTGCCAGCTCCTGCAACATCGCGAGCGCCTGCAACACGGATTCGCGGCGAACATTGGCGCGGCCGATATCGCCATATTTGCGGTCATGCGCGATCACCTGGCCGCTGCGGGAGGCAGCGCAAAAATAGACAAGGCCAATCGGTTTGCCGGGCACGGCGCCGGTCGGCCCGGCAATGCCGGTGATCGAAACCGCAAGATCCACCGAAGCGTGTGCCAGCGCGCCTTTCGCCATTTCCTCGGCGCATTCGCGGCTCACCGCGCCGTAAACATCGATGGTCGCCGGCGTCACGCCGAGCATCTGTTGCTTTGCGGAATTCGAATATGTGACGAAGCCGCGGTCGAGAACTAACGACGACCCGGCAATTTCACTGATCGCACCAGCGACCAGCCCGCCGGTGCACGATTCCGCTGTCGCAAGCGTCAGCTTTTTCGTCTTGCAGATGTCGAGCAAGGCCGTTGCGGCGACAATTGCGGCCCGGTCCGGCATTCGATTATTCCCAGGGCAGGCGGATCGTGGCGGTCGCATAGGCCACGATGCCTTCGCCGCGGCCCGTGAAGCCGAGCTTCTCGCTGGTGGTGGCTTTCACGCCGACGCGATCGATGCTGATGCCGGCGAGATTGGCGATGGTTTCGCGCATTCGATCGCGATGTTCGCCGATGCGGGGAGCCTCGCACACGATCGTGAGATCGAGATGAGCGATGCGGCCGCGGCGGCCGCGTACACGGTCGACCGCGAAGGTGAGAAAGCGGTCGGACGACGCGCCGCGCCATTGCGGGTCGCTGGGCGGAAAATGCATGCCGATGTCGCCATCGGCAAGTGCGCCGAGAATTGCATCGGTGAGCGCATGCAAGGCCACGTCGGCATCGGAATGGCCGGTGAGGGCGTGGCTGTGCGGGATGCGAATTCCGCCAAGCGTCACGTGATCGCCGGGCGCGAAAGCATGCACATCCAGACCCGATCCCGTGCGGACATCGCCAAGTGCAGCCGATTGCGCGGCAGTCTGGGCCGCTTCGGCGCGCGCGAAATCGTCCGGCGTGGTCAGTTTGATATTGCCGGGTTCGCCGGCAAACACGGTCACTTTCATGCCAGCCCATTCGGCGAGCGCGGCATCGTCGGTGAAATCGTCGCGGCCTTGTGCAGCGGCGCGCCGGTGGGCCTCGAGCAGGGCAGGGAAGGCGAAGGCTTGCGGGGTTTGCACCAGCCGGAGCGCGGCGCGGTCGAGCGTCGCCTCGACGGTGCCTGCGTCGTCCACGCGTTTGACCGTATCGGTGACCGGCAGCAC
>JBATYN010000349.1:0-5152 GCA_049674125.1 Pseudolabrys sp.
TGTGACATTTCTGGCGGCCAGGCGCTTCTGGCGCAACTCTAGAATTTCCCGCAACGATTTCGCGATGGCCGGGTATGTCCCGGCCATTTCGTTTTCCGAAAGTTATTTCGTTTTCATCGCACCGGTCGCGCCCACGCGTGCGGCAATGAGACCTGCGCGAGCGAGTTCATCCGCACGTTCATTCATGTCGTGACCGGCGTGGCCTTTCACCCAATGCCATTGCACCTTGTGATGGCCGAGCGCTTCATCGAGGCGCCGCCATAGATCGACATTTTTCACTGGCTTTTTGTCGGCAGTCCGCCAGCCGTTTTTCTTCCAGCCGTGAATCCATGTCGTGATGCCGTTCTTGAGATATTCACTGTCGGTATGAAGAGCGATGGTACATGGCCGCGTCAGCGCTTCCAGAGCGGAAATCGCCGCCATCAGCTCCATGCGATTGTTTGTCGTGTGCGATTCGCCGCCTTTGAGTTCTTTTTCATGATCGCCGAAGCTGAGAATGGCCCCCCAACCTCCGGGGCCCGGATTTCCGGAGCAGGCGCCGTCGGTATGGATGGTGACGCGCTGCTCACTCATGGCAGGCCGTAATCCTGCACGCTCTTTACCGCCTGGTGAAACCGCAGCTTGCGGTAATATTCCAGCGGATCTTTCGGCCGCACCAGCGCGCCATCCGGCACGGCCAGCCAGTCCACCAGCCGCGTCAGGAGAAAGCGCATGGCCGCGCCTCGCGCGAGTACAGGTAACGCGTCGCGCTCGTGCGTGGCGAGCGCCCGTACCTTACCGTAGCCGCTGAGGAGCGCCCGTCCCTTCGTGACGTTGTACGAATGGTCCGGCTCGAAGCACCAGGCATTGAGGCAGACGGCGACGTCGTAGGCGAGCGTATCGGTACAGGCAAAATAAAAATCGATTAGCCCCGAAAGTCTGTCGCCGAGAAAGAAGACATTGTCCGGAAACAGATCGGCATGGATCACGCCTTGCGGCAAATCGCGCGGCCAGGTTTTTTCCAGCCCCTCGAGTTCACGCGCGATTTCCCCGCACAACCCCGGCCGTAGGCTGTCGCCGCGCGGTTTGGCGTGTTCGTACAGCTGCCGCCAACTCTCGATCGACAGGGCATTCGGGCGCTTGGCCTTGAAATCGCTGCCGGCGAGATGCAACCGCGCCAGCGCTTCGCCGACGGCCGCACAATGTGCGGGACTCGGCCGGCGGATCCACACCCCGTCGAGAAATGTGACGATTGCTGCGGGCCGTCCGGCAATCTTGCCGAGCATGCCGCCCTGCTTGTTCTTCACAGGCTGCGGGCACGTGATGCCGCGTTCCGCCAGATGCTCCATCAGCCCCAGAAAAAACGGCAGATCGCCTTCCGCGACACGCTTCTCATAGAGCGTCAGGATGAAATTGCCGGCACCCGCGTGCACCAGAAAATTGGAGTTCTCAACGCCTTCGGCGATACCCTTGTAGGAGAGCAGTTCGCCGATGTCGTAGCCGGACAGGAAGCGGGTGAGATCTTCCGCCGAAACGTCGGTGTAGACCGCCATAGAGCGTCACTCCGCCGCCTCGTGCTCCCGCAGCGGGCGGGGCAGCGGGAAGAAGACGCCCTCCTCCGTCGCTGTGACAGTGTCGATATCGAGCACATAGCGCTCGGCGAAAGCGCCCATGATTTCCTCGACCAGCACTTCGGGCGCGGACGCGCCTGCAGTGATACCAAGCCGCGCTACGCCTTCGAAGTCGTCCCAGTTGATGTCGGCGGCGCGCTGCATCAGGACCGCGCGCGGGCATCCGGATTTCTCTGCAACTTCCTTGAGCCGCTGCGAGTTGGAGGAATTCGGAGCGCCAACGACGATCATGGCATCGACGACCGGCGCGACACGCTTGACCGCGTCCTGGCGATTGGTCGTTGCATAGCAGATGTCCTCCTTGTGCGGTCCGGAAATATCCGGGAAGCGCCGCTTGAGGAGTTCGACCATTGCCGCGGTATCGTCGACCGACAGCGTCGTCTGTGTCACATAAGCCAGCTTAAGGGCGTCGCGCGGTGTAAATTTTTCTACGTCTTCAAGTGTCTCAACCAGCGTGATGCTCCCGGCCGGCAATTGCCCCATGGTGCCGACAACTTCCGGATGGCCGGCATGGCCGATGAGCACAATCTCGCGCCCACGCCGGTTATGGATCTCGGCCTCGCGATGCACCTTGGTCACCAGCGGGCAAGTTGCGTCGATCGTAAACAGGTTACGCCGCGCGGCCTCTTCGGGGATCGCGCGTGCGACACCGTGGGCCGAGAATATCACCGGAGCGTGGTCATCAGGAACCTCGCTGAGTTCCTCCACGAAGATGGCGCCTTTGGTGCGGAGGCTGTCGACGACATAGCGGTTGTGCACGATTTCGTGGCGCACATAGACCGGCGCCCCGTAAATCGCGAGCGCCCGCTCCACCGATTCGATGGCGCGCACGACGCCGGCGCAGAAACCGCGCGGCGAGCACAGCAACACTTTCAGGGTGGGTTTAGGCGAACTGGAAACCATTAACGTCCTCGCAAGCGCACGGGTTTACCGCGCATTTGTGGCCTCGACATGGGGTGCGCCGGCCTTCCCTGTCAAGCCGGAACGGTTGCATGACCCTGTTTCAACCCCTATATTCCGCCCACTTTCCGGTCATCACCGATGATCTGAAGCTTCGCCCAGGGGCGGGCGAAGCATAGAGGAGATTTTGCTATGGCGACCGCAGCACCCTTGATGCCAAAGGCGACCGCCGTCTGGCTGCTGGACAACACCGCGTTGTCTTTCGACCAGATCGCAGAATTCTGCAAATTGCACCCGCTCGAGGTGAAGGCAATCGCGGATGGCGATGCCGCCCAGGGAATTAAGGGCCTCGACCCAATTGTGACAGGCCAACTGACGCGCGAGCAGATCGCCGACGCGGAGAAAAACCCCGACAGCCGCCTAAAACTGACCGAGTCGAGAGTGTCGATTCCGCAGACCGAGCGCGGCAAGAAAGGCCCGCGCTACACACCCGTTTCGCGCCGCCAGGACCGCCCCAATGCGATCTTGTGGCTTGTGCGCAATCATCCCGAGCTCAAGGACAGCGCGATTATGCGCCTCGTCGGCACAACCAAGTCGACGATTGCTTCGATCCGCGATCGCACACACTGGAACTCGGCCAATCTCACGCCGATGGACCCTGTGACACTTGGCCTCGCCTCGCAAACCGATCTCGACCTTGAAGTGCAACGCGCCAACAAGGAAAAGCCCGCACCGATCGATACCGGCGCAACGTTGCTCCCGGCCGCCGAAACCACCGCGCGCAAGGAGGCCGAAGTCGCCGCCGCAGCAGCGGCAGCCTCAGGCGAATCCGCCAAAACGCCTGGCGAACTCGATGTCGGCGCCGTGTTCGCAAAGCTCAAGCAGCTCGGCGGCAAGGGTGACAAGGAAGGCGAATAGAAGCGGCGGAAAACTTTCGCCGCTGTCATGAAAATTTCGATACAAATTTTTTCGGCTGCCGCGCGCGCTCGGGTAATACGGTAAGGCGTCGCGCATTGATCGCAATAAGTTGATTGCATGAATTGCGCATGTTCTGCGCGGAATCACGCGCGAAGTTCCGAATAAGTATTGTTACCAATTCGAAATTAAATCCGTCTTCACCGGTGAGGCACAATCATAGCCGCACATGTGGCAGTGATGTTGCGCTCCTCACGGGGCGTCACTCACCCGGCCGCGCAGCGTGCCGCTTCCCACCCGGCCGCTGCGCGGCCGGATCATTTTTGCGAGGGCCGGCACGCCTGCCTCAATAACCCCTTGTCCCGTTGACCGCGGCAACGTAGCGCGCAACGGATTTTTCCAGCACCTGCTTTGCATCTTTCGCGATCACGCGATCGAAATAGTGGCCGTAGATGATGTCGAATTGGAATGGCGCCAGGGCCTTGCCGATATGCTCCACTTCGCGTCCCGAAAGTGGAATGAAATTCGGATAACTCCGCATGAACGAAAGCCACTTGCGATCAGTGGCGACGGTGAGGATATCGCCGGCGCAGACAATGCCGCGGCTATCGGCGCCGCCCGCCCAATGCAGCACGGTGCCGCCGGGAAAATGCCCGCCACATCGCACCAAAGTGACACCATCCCAAAGCCTGAATGTGTCGCCGTTCCACAGCTTGATCGCGGCATCCTTGCGGATGATCCATTCGCTGTCGGCTGCATTGAGATGGATCGGGCACTGAAAGGCGTGCGCCCACTCCACCATCGTTGTGTAGAAATGCGGATGCGAGATCGCGATGGCTTTGATCCCGCCGAGGCCTGCGATTATGCCGACGGTCGCGGCATCGAGCGTGGCTATGCAATCCCACAACACGTTGCCGCCCGGCGTGCGAACCAGCAATGCACGCTGGCCAATGGCGAACGACGGCTGCGAGCCGATGCCGATCAGCCCCGTGTCGTATTCGTGGAAACCGTTCATGTGGCTTTTCGCGAGCGCCTCGAGCGTAGTCCAGGTTTGCCCGCGCGGCGGAACGTATTGCCGCTCCTCTTCGCAGATGGCGCATTGTGCAGGCGGTTGCGCGCTTTCCGGATATTGCGTGCCGCAAGCTGTGCAGATGAAAAGCGACATGGAGGTTTCCAAACTTCAGGCTCAGGACGCGGCGCGCCGCCGGCTTCCGATCCTGTAGGCCATGACAAATCCGATCACGGCGCCGACGGGAATCGACACGGCCGTAATCATGACCTGCCGCAGGACACAGGCGAGGCTTCCTTCGGCGCCTTGGCCGCAGGCACCATAGAGCTGGTCATAAACTTCAACGGCACCGAAAACTGCCGTTGGCACAAGCACCGCTCCGAGCAGGCCTCCACCACACACGAGCCAGCCGAAACTGATCGATCTGCCCTGCGCAGACGATGGCGGTTCGATATTTGTCATGGCCAAAGCTTCCCGGCGAGCGCTGCGCATTGTCACACGTCGCGAGACGTTTGCAACGTGGCATTGCCAGACTGTCTTTCCTGTCGTCCCGGGCTCACATCCTCATCCGCTTCCGCTCATTGCCACGCAAGCGGGGACCCAGTGCTGGATTCCCGCTTGCGCTGGAATGAGCGGAGTGTGGTGCACGCGCGTTCTTCCGCTCACGATTCCCAGATTCAATTGTCAAACAGCCAACGCTCCGCCACCCGTATTCTTT
>JBATYN010000350.1:0-14155 GCA_049674125.1 Pseudolabrys sp.
CCCGGTGGACAGAAAAGCCGCAGATGGAGCGCCGTGTGGCGATACGTGCCTGTCGCAAAGGCACGTCAACGCCGCAAGGCGTTGGACCGCTGGTTGCGCCGCACGGCGCTCCATTCCCTTGCCGTTGGCGAGGGATGAAGGAAGACGGGCCTCCCCGGGGCCTCGACAAAGAATACGGGTGGCGGAGCGTTGGCTACGCGGGTGCGCGAGGGTCTATAATGTGCCCAGAGAAATGCCGAGGAGGTTTCATGTCGCAAGCGGCCGAGAAACGCGGTGGGATCCCAGCGATGCTGAAGGATGCGGCATTTGTGTGGGAAGACCCGCTCGATCTCGAAGGCGAGCTGACCGAAGACGAACGCATGGTGCGCAACACCACGCGCGGCTTCGCGCAAAGCTATTTGATGCCACGCGTTACTGAGGCCTTCCGCAACGAGACATATGATCCAGGCATGCTGCCCGAAATGGGCAAGCTCGGCCTGTTAGGGCCGACCATTCCGGAAGAATACGGTGGTGCGGGGCTCGGCTACGTCTCCTACGGGCTGATCACACGTGAACTCGAGCGCGTCGATTCCGGTTACCGCTCGTCGATGTCGGTGCAGTCGTCGTTGGTGATGTATCCGATCTACGCTTACGGCACCGAGGCGCAGCGCCGCAAATATCTGCCCAAGCTTGCAACTGGAGAAACCATCGGTTGCTTCGGGCTGACCGAGCCCGATCATGGCTCCGATCCCGGCTCGATGGCGACCCGCGCGGAGAAAGTTTCCGGCGGTTATAAGCTCAACGGCGCCAAAACCTGGATTTCGAACGCGCCGGTCGCGCATGTCGCGATGGTGTGGGCAAAGCTCGACAATGTCATCCGCGGCTTTCTGGTCGAGCGCGGCACCAAAGGTTTCTCGACGCCAAAGATCGAAGGAAAGCTGTCCTTGCGCACGTCGATCACCGGCGAAATTGTGCTGGAAGATTGTATGATCCCCGAGGAAAACTTGTTGCCGAACGTCAAGGGCCTTGCTGGTCCGTTCGGCTGCCTCAACAATGCGCGCTTTGGCATCGCCTGGGGCGCGATGGGTGCCGCCGAATTTTGCTGGCACCGTGCGCGCCGATACGTGCTCGATCGCAAGCAGTTCGGGCGCCCGCTCGCCGCCAATCAGCTGGTGCAGAAGAAACTCGCCGATATGCAGACCGAAATCGCGATCGGCCTGCAAGGCGCGTTGCGGCTCGGCCGTATGCTCGAAGCCGGCAAGGCCTCGCCGCCATCGATTTCGCTAATGAAGCGCAACAATTGCGGCAAGGCGCTCGACATCGCACGGCTCGCACGCGACATGCACGGCGGCAACGGAATTTCCGAGGAATATCACGTCATGCGCGTGCTTTCGAACCTCGAGACGGTGAACACCTATGAGGGCACGCACGACATCCACGCCTTGATCCTCGGCCGTGCGCAGACCGGCATTCAGGCGTTCTTTTAGTTCAATCCGCAATGTGCGCCCGCAATCCGCTCATTCCCGCGCAAGCGGGGATTCCGGGCCCAACTTTCCACTACTTCCTTCTGGATTCTCGCTTGCGCGGGAATGAGCGGAAGAAAAAAAGTTGCTACTCATGGACTTGATGACAGCCGCCTTTCTGGCTGGTGCCGGCGTTCTTGCCGGCATTATCGCAACCATGGTCGGCGGTGCGGCGGTGGTGATTTATCCGGCGCTGATCGCGACCGGCGTGTCGCCGCAGCTCGCCGCGGTGTGCAATCTCGCTTCAGTCATGCCCGCGACAATGCTGGCGTCGTTGTCCGACCGCTCTCAACTGCCGCCGTTCGATCGTGCATTCGTCGGGCTGATCGTCGCCTCGATTGTCGGCGCCGGTCTCGATGCTGCGTTTCTGGTGCTCACGCCGGAGCGGATGTTCGAAGGGCTGGTTCCGCTGTTGCTTGCTTTTGCGACCGTGTTATTCGCGTTTTCCGATCGCATCAGCGCGCGCATGCGTGCGCGCGCGGAAGAACGCGGCCACGGCATTACCTTTAACGTCACCAGTCTCAGGGTATTGCTGCCAGTTTCGTTCTATGGCGGCTATTTCGGTGCCGGTGTCGGCATTATTATGTTGGCGGTGTTCTCGCTGGCGACAGGCGGAGACTATCGTGCTGCCAATGTTGTCCGCAATTTCGTATCCAGCCTCAACGGCCTCGCCGCGACACTGGTGTTTGCCACGCAAGGCGCGGTGCTTTGGCCACAGACGCTTGCGCTTGCCGCAGGGACGATCGGCGGTGGATTAATAGGTGCTTACGTGGCGCGCATCATCCCGCGCAACGTCGTGCGCGTTCTCATCGTCGTGGTCGGCGCTGCGCTGACAGTCGCCTTTGCGCGGCGTTATTGGTTTTAGCGCATGATCCCGAAAAGCACGCCCTCGGACTTGATCGGGGGGTGGGAGCCGGTTTTCGGACGAGATCATGCGCAAACGCAAAAAGTCTAGAGAGGCAGGCTGTTGACACTTTGCGACAAGGCTGCGACGCGCGCGGTCATCGCGCTATTGGGATCATTGAGCGGATCGATGACGGTGAAATGATTGGTGCCGGCGATTTCTTCGTAGCGCGTGAGCGCATGCGCTTGCCGCCAGGCTTCGGCGACCGTCTTGCTCTGGCGCAGAAATTCACTCGACTCCAGCGCGCCGACGACTGCGTCGAGGCTTCGTCCGGCCGGCACCTTCCAATAAAGAGGCGACACGCGCCGTGCTTCGGCTTCGTCGAGCCGCAAGTCGGCGTTTTGCGACACCTGCACAAGCGGCAACAGATCGAACACGCCCGAGATCGCATAGGCCGAGGGCACCAGATCGGCGGGCGCATCGGAGGCGAAGACCTTCCAGTCGGTCGCGACCATGCATGCCGCAAGATGTCCGCCGGCGGAATGGCCGTAGATGAAAATGCGCTGGCGGCGTTTGCGCCAAAGATAAAGGCAAGCGGCGCGCATTTGTTCGATGATGTCGGCGATCGCGCAGTTCGGGCAAAGATCGTAGCCAACGATAGCGACCGTGATGCCGCGCGCGTTGGGGCCAGCGGCCAATTGGGAAAACATGGAAGGGTCGAGCGAACGCCACCAGCCTCCGTGAATAAACATGGCAATCGGCGCCTTATCGTCGTCTTTGGCGGGAAACAGATCAAGGGTCCGGCGCATCGCAGGCCCGTAACCGATCCCGAGTTTGGTGTTGTGCGCGGCCGCTCGATACGCGGCGCCGTCGCGCTGCCAACGCGCAAATATCTCCGGATGTTCGGGCACTCGGGCGCGATTGTCGTATTCGACCTCGTAATCAATGGTCATTGGTCAATTTCTCGTCGCGGTACCAAAACGATGCGGCTTTGCGCCAGGCCGAAACAACGTTATCTCTTATCCATGAAAATCGACGGCAAGCAAATGCGGACGATCTGGGTCGAGAGTGACGGCGCTGGCGCCGGCATTATCGACCAGACCAGCCTGCCGCATCGTTTTGCGACCGTGCGGCTTGCAACCCTTGAGGATGCTGCGCGGGCAATCAAGACCATGCAGGTCCGCGGCGCACCGCTGATCGGAGCCACTGCGGCCTACGGCGTATGGCTGGCCTTGCGTGCGGATGCATCCGATGAGGCGTTAGAGCGGTCTTATTCCACGCTGAATGCCACCCGGCCAACGGCAATCAATCTGAAGTGGGCACTTGATGAGATGCTCGCTGCAGTGCGCAATCGCCCACGCGCAGAGCGTGCGGAAGCGGCTCTGCGCCGCGCCAATGTAATTGCCGAAGAGGATGTGGTTATCAATCAGGCCATCGGCCGGCACGGGCTCAAGCTGATTGAAGAGGCTGCGGCAAAGAAAAGAGGCGAGCGCGTGAACGTGCTCACCCATTGCAATGCCGGTTGGCTTGCGACCGTCGATTGGGGCACGGCGACTGCGCCGATCTATCTGGCTCACGATAAAGGCCTGCCGGTCCATGTCTTTGCTGATGAGACAAGGCCGCGAAATCAGGGCGCTTCGCTCACCGCCTGGGAACTCGGCCATCATGGCGTGCCGCACACCGTGATTCCGGACAATACCGGAGGCCATTTGATGCAGCATGGCCTGGTCGACATGGTGATCGTGGGCACCGATCGCGTCACGGCGCAAGGCGACGTCTGCAACAAGATCGGCACTTATCTCAAAGCGCTCGCCGCCTACGACAACGGCGTGCCGTTTTACGTCGCGCTGCCGTCACCGACCATCGATTTTAGCGTCAACGACGGGCTCGCCGAAATCCCCATCGAGCAGCGTGCGGCCGACGAAGTCGCGACCATGACCGGCAAGACCGCGGACGGCCGCATCGAGACCGTGCAAATCGTCCCAGATGGCTCGCCTGTTGCGAATTACGCGTTCGATGTTACGCCGGCGCGGCTAGTCACCGGGCTGATCACCGAACGCGGCGTGCTGGCCGCAAACCGCGCCGCGCTTGCGCAAGCTTTTCCGGAGCGTGCCGAAGTCCGGCCAAAATCTGCACGCAAGGTGAGTTGATGGCCTTTCTTTCACCATCGCTCGCATTGCCTGTCGACGGCCGCCAATCGGAAACCGCCTTGGCAATCGCGCGTGGCACCGCCCGGCTGTTGCATGCGCATGGACGTTGTGTGGTGAGCGAGCTGGCGCTGCCGTCCGGCCGCCGCGCCGATCTTGTTGCTCTCCATCCGATCGGCGAACTCTGGATCGTCGAAATCAAGTCGTCCATTGCCGATTTCCGCGCCGACCAGAAATGGCAGGACTACCGCGCTCATTGCGACCGACTTTTCTTCGCCACCACGGTCGAAGTGCCTTGCGAGATTTTCCCGCGAGATACCGGATTGATCGTGGCCGACGCATTCGGCGCGGAATTCAAATGCGAAGCGCCCGAGCACAAGCTGCCGGCGGCGACCCGCAAATCGATGATGTTGCTGTTCGCCCGCGCAGCAGCGATGCGGCTGCAATCTTTGGCCGACCCGACGGGCCCATATGCGGATGCCGAATAACGTCAGCGCGGCGCGCGCTTGGCCAGAATTCGCTGCAGGGTGCGGCGATGCATGTTGAGGCGGCGTGCAGTCTCCGAGACATTGCGTCCGCAGAGTTCGTATATGCGCTGGATGTGCTCCCAACGAACGCGGTCGGCCGACATCGGATTTTCCGGAAGCTCGATCTTCGCATTGTCTTGCGCGAGCAAGGCCGCCACGACGTCATCGGCATCGACAGGTTTTGCGAGATAGTCGACCGCGCCGAGCTTTACGGCGTTCACAGCGGTGGCGATATTGCCGTAGCCCGTGAGGATAATGCCGCGCGCATCGGGCCGGCGTCGTTTGAGCGCAGAAATCACGTCGAGGCCGTTACCGTCGGCAAGGCGCATGTCGACAACTGCGTAAGCGGGCGCCGATTTTTCGACTTGCAGCAAACCCTCTGCGACGGACTCGGCGGTCGTAACTGTGAAGCCACGTTGTTCCAGCGCTTTTGCGAGCCGCTGCAGGAACGAATGGTCATCCTCAACGATCAATAAAGACCGTTCACCGGAGATCTTCTCTTTCGCCGCCAGGTTGGCGGTTTCACTCGTCGCAGCGTCCACGTTATCACCCGCGCGCTGAGCCCTGCGCCTATTCTAGCTCGTACCAACCATAAGTCGCACCGCAACAAATAGTGATTGTACGGGTCCACCTCAAGCGTCTGTGGGCGTTAATGATTGTTCAAAATCGCTCCGGCTCCAGCGAAGTTTTACGATCGCGCCACGCGCTGGCTGGGTCCGATTTTCGAAGGATAGTGTCGCGCCCGAGCGCTCGAGCAGGGTCTTAGCGATGAAGAAGCCGAGCCCCAATCCGGCCGGTTCGTCTGCGGTATCATTGGGTTGGCGGTGCCGGGTGGTGACATAAGGCTCGCCGATGCGGGCTAGTATTTCCGGCGCAAAGCCCAGCCCATCGTCGGTGATGCTCACTTGGACAAAATGCTCATCCCACAAAGCATCGACCGCAACCCGGTCGTGCGCGAAATCGACCGCATTTTCCAACAAATTTCCGAGCCCGTACAGAATAGCCGGATTACGCGCGCCGACCGGCTCGCTGCCGCGATCTTTAGGTGTGGTCACATCGATGGCGACACCGAAGTTACGATGCGGTGCCACGACCTCTTCGATGAGCGCCGTCAGCGGTGTGCGGTCGAATGGCTCTCCGCTCGAGGATAATTCGGTGAGCTTGGCAAGGATGTCGCGGCAGCGCGTAGCCTGTTCGCGCAGCAGGCGCACATCGTCGCCGTGCGGGGCATTCGGCGCGATGGCGCGCTCCAGCTCTTTCGCGATGACCGAAATGGTCGAGAGCGGCGTGCCGAGCTCATGGGCGGCGGCGGCGGCAAGGCCATCGAGCTGGGACAGATGCTGCTCGCGCGCCAGTACCAGCTCGGTTGCGGCAAGGGCATCAGACAGTTGACGCGACTCTTCGGTGATCTGCCAAGCGTAGACGCCAATGAACCCGATCGCGAGCAAAATGCAAAGCCAGACGCCCATCATGTAGATCGGCGGCAATTGCAACGGGTCCTCATTGTCCCAAGGGAGCGGGTAATGCACGAACACCAATATGGTGGCGCATAGGACCGCGAAGCCGCCGAGCATGAGCGTGAAGCGAGGGGGTAGTGCGGTTGCCGACAACAGCACCGGTCCTAAAAACATAAAGGCGAAGGGATTTTGGAGTCCGCCGGTCAGGAACAGCAGGACTGCCAATTCCGCAATGTCGAAAGCAAGTAGCCATGCGGCGCGATCCGGCTCGAGCCGTTGCGTCAGGTGAAAACGCAACCGCAGCGCAACGTTGAGCCAGGCGGCCAATGCGATTGCCGCAAGGCAGGCATAGATCGGCAGTTCAAAATCCAGACCGTAAAAGACCACCAGTATGGCGGTCGTTTGCCCGATGATCGCAAGCCAGCGTAGCCGCACGAGCGTGTCAAGCCGCACATTGCGGCGCGGGTGGTGCTGGGCAAAGTTGAACGCTGGCATAGGGCCAGTCTAGCGCCATGCGGCGCGCGCACAAATTGCCATCATATCGCGGGGCTTGCGCTTCTTGCGTCGGGGCGTCACATCTTGCGCCGCATGGACATACAGAGCACTTCCGCCATCGCGATCGACCGGCTGGTCAAGCAATACAAGGGCGTGGCGGCGGTCGACGGCATCTCCTTTCGCCTGACGCCGGGGTCGATTACCGGCCTTCTCGGCGGCAATGGCGCCGGCAAAACCACGACGATTGCGATGATCATGGGGCTTGTCACGCCAACGTCGGGGACGGTCACGGTCCTGGGCGCCGACATGCCGAAAGAACGCTACCGCGTCCTCCACCGGATGAATTTCGAAAGCCCTTATGTCGATATGCCAATGCGCCTCACAGTGCGGCAGAATTTATCCGTGTTCGCCCAACTCTATGCGGTGCCGGATATTGACGAACGTATCGCCAGTCTTGCCGCAGATCTCGACCTGACTGAATTCTTGGACCGTCCAACCGGGAAACTTTCGGCTGGACAGAAGACGCGCGCCTCACTGGCCAAGGCACTTCTCAACAGGCCCGAAGTCTTGTTGCTCGACGAACCGACCGCATCGCTCGACCCGGATACCGCCGATTGGGTGCGCTCGCGGCTTGAGCATTACCGCGCGGAGCATGGCACAACCGTTCTGCTAGCCTCCCACAACATGGGCGAAGTCGAACGTTTGTGCGAGCGCGTCGTCATCATGAAGAAGGGCCGTGTTGAGGACGACGATACGCCCGAGCGCTTGCTCGCGCGTTACGGCCGGGAGACGCTGGAAGAAGTATTTCTCGATGTGGCTCGTGGCCGCCGACAAAGCGAGGCTGCATTATGACCGGCGGCGATACCGGCATGAATTTCTCGCTCAACCGCGTCGCCGCAATGGTGCGGCGCTATTGGTATCTGTTGCGCTCGTCATGGCCGCGCATTCTCGACCTGATTTATTGGCCGGCCGTGCAGATGCTGATGTGGGGCTTCTTGCAGCTTTATATTTCACAGAATGCCGGATTTTTCGCGCGCGCCGGCGGTGTCTTCATCGGCTCTGTGCTGCTGTGGGATATTCTTTTCCGCGGCCAGCTCGGCTTTTCCATTTCTTTCCTGGAAGAAATGTACGCGCGCAACCTCGGCAACATCATGATGTCGCCGTTGCGACCGGCCGAATTTTTGCTCGCCCTCATGATCATGAGTATTGTCCGCTTGTCGATCGGCATGATCCCGGTGTCATTTCTTGCCATGGCCTTTTTCGGGTTCAATCTCTGGGCTCTTGGGTTGGCGCTGGTTGCTTTTTTCGCCAATCTCATTCTGACGAGTTGGGCGGTCGGCATTTTCGTTGCCGGGCTGTTGCTGCGAAACGGTCTCGGCGCCGAAAGCATGGCCTGGACCATCATGTTTCTGTTTCTGCCGCTGACCTGCGTCTATTACCCAGTCGCTGTTTTGCCGGAATGGCTGCAGTATTTCGCCTGGATGCTGCCCCCGACCTATGTCTTTGAAGGCATGCGCGCGTTGGTGATCGACCATGTGTTTCGTGCCGACCTGATGGCGGAAGCTTTTGCGTTGAATATTGGGTTCTTCGCGGCTGCATCATTGGCTTTCCTCAAGCTTTTGCAGAGCGCGCGGGCCCAGGGTTCGCTCCTGCAGACGGGCGAGTAGCAGGAAAAAACCTCGTAATTTCTGTGGTTTAGTAGTTTCAACCACATTGTAAACCTGACACGAACAACTTATCTCTATGTTGACGGTATGACTGAAAAACGACAGTCTCCCGCACTGCAGCGAGGCCCGGGGTCTGATTCCATGGCAATAGGCGAGTTCGGCGGAGCGGCGACGCTCTCCGACGGCGGCGGGTCATTGTTGGCCACGCCGATGTACTGGTTTTACGAACTCGGCCATGCCGCGCTGAATCCTTCGCGTGCCTTTGCCGACGCCACGCGTCTGTTCTTTAAAAATCCGGCTAATCCGTTCGCTCATACGGCTTACGGCAAATCCGTCGCCGCTTCGATGGAGTTGTTCGAGCGCTCAACGCGCCGTTATCGCCGGCCAGAATGGGGAATTGACTCGACCACCGTCGGAGCCGAAAAGATTCCGGTCAATATCAAGACCGTGTGGCAGCGTCCGTTCTGCCGGCTGCTGCATTTCGAGCGTGTCTTTGCACGTCCGCCACGCCGGCCTCAACCGAAGCTGCTTATCGTTGCGCCGATGTCGGGGCACTATGCGACGCTTCTGCGCGGGACGGTAGAAACCTTCCTGCCCAATCACGATGTCTACATTACTGAATGGACCGATGCGCGCATGGTGCCTTTGGCAGAGGGCCGCTTCGATCTCGATGATTATATCGACTACATCATTTCAATCTTGCGCGTGCTCGATGGCGACGCGCATGTCATTGCCGTTTGCCAGCCATCGGTACCGGTGCTTGCCGCAGTGGCACTGATGGAGGCCGATAGAGATCCCAACGTTCCGCGTTCCATGGTGCTTATGGGCGGCCCGATCGACACGCGAATCAATCCGAATGAGGTCAACAAACTGGCGGAGCGGCGCGGACTCCACTGGTTTCAAAATCATGTCATCACCAAAGTGCCATTCCCGCACCCCGGCGTGATGCGCGATGTCTATCCGGGCTTCCTGCAGCTTCACGGCTTCATGAGCATGAATCTCGATCGCCACATCGAGGCGCACCACAATCTGTTTTTGCATTTGGTGAAGGCCGACGGTGATTCCGCGCAGAAACACCGTGAATTCTACGACGAGTATCTCGCGGTGATGGACCTTGCGGCCGAATTTTATCTTCAGACGGTCGATACCGTATTCATTCGTCATGCGTTGCCCAAAGGGCAAATGACGCATCGTGGCCGGCCGATTGACACGAGCGCGATTGAACGTGTCGCATTGATGACTGTGGAAGGCGAGAACGACGACATCTCGAGCGTCGGCCAGACCGAGGCCGCGCATGCCCTGTGCATGAATATTCCGGACGAACACAAGGTGCACTATGTGCAGCCGGTCGTTGGCCATTACGGCGTTTTCAACGGCTCTCGGTTCCGTGCTGAAATTGCACCCCGAATCTCGGATTTTGTGCTGTCACGCAACGGCAACCGTGCCATGCGTTCTGCACCGCTGAAGATCGTCGCTCGGCGTTGATCTCGCGTTCACGGGCCTGGTTGTGGCACACTGGCGGCCCGTCGTGATTCTGGGTCGACGATGTCCATACCGCTGCGCGCTTTACTCTTCCGCCGCACCAGCGAGCCGTCGTCGATCACCGTCGACTTTGGTGGCGAGATCTATCTGGTGCGGGTGCGCCGTCACGGCCAGGCTCGCCGTTACACATTGCGCATTCATGCCGCAGACCGTGAAGTAGTTCTCACAATGCCGCCGCGCGGCAGCGTGAGGCAGGCAAAGGAATTCGCGCAAAAGCACGGTGCCTGGATCGAGGCTCGGCTCAAGCGGCTGCCGGATGCTGTACCTTTTGCGCATGGAACTGTGTTGCCTCTGCGTGGCCACGAGCACCGCATTGAACATCGGCGTAATGCACGCGGGACGGTCTGGGTCGAAACGGATGCGGAGGGCCATCGGCTCTGTGTCGCCGGCGAAAAGCCGCATCTGCCGCGCCGCATACGCGACTATCTCAAGCGGGAAGCCAAGCGCGATCTCGAGATTGCGAGCCGTTCAGCCGCGCAGGTGCTGGGTGTCGAAGTCAGACGTGTGTCCGTGCGCGACCAGTCGAGCCGGTGGGGTTCGTGCTCGTCGACCGGTGTGCTTTCTTATTCATGGCGATTGATTCTTGCGCCACCCTTCGTTCTTGAATATCTCGCGGCGCACGAGGTTGCGCATCTGGTCGAGATGAATCATTCCCGCCGGTTCTGGCGATTGGTTGCGCGCATCTGCCCCGACATGGATCGCGCCAAGGCATGGCTCGACGCCCACGGTGCTGACCTGCATCGCTACGGTGTCGATCCAGGATCGCCTTAACTTAGGGCATGGTGTAGTGAAGCGTCATGCCCGGCCTTGCGCCGGGCATCCACGTCTTCACAGCTTTGCAAGTAGGCAAGATGTGGATGGCTGGGACGAGCCCGGCCATGACAAGAAAGATCCTTCCATGCTGCGTCCCGGTACTTTCGCGCTCACGGCCTTGCTTGCGGCTTTGAGTGCGATTGGCCCGCTCACGACCGATATGTATCTGCCGTCGCTGCCGGACATCGCGCGCCAGCTCGACGCGTCCACCGCCCAGGTGCAGTTCACCATTTCCGCTTATCTGATCGGCTTCGCGGTCGGGCAAATTTTCTATGGCCCGGTGTCGGATCGTCACGGCCGCAAACCGGTGTTGTTGGCGGCAATTGTGCTCTATTGCGCGGCAAGTCTGGCTTGCGCGCTCTCGACATCGGTCGAAATGCTGATCGTTGCGCGCGCCTTCCAAGCCCTTGGCGGCAGTGGTGGTATCGTACTTACCCGCGCCATTGTTCGCGACATTTACGCGGGCTCGCGGGCGGGACGCGAATTATCGTTGATCGCCTCGGTGATGGCACTCGCGCCAGTGCTGGCACCCATCGCTGGTGGCCTGTTGCAGACAGGTTTTGGTTGGCGGGTCGTGTTTTTCGCATTAGTCGCGGCGGGGCTCGTCGGCGCCGGAATCGTCTGGTTCTTGCTGCCTGAAACACTGACGAAACGCGCGGCCGAACCGGTATCGATATCGTCGATGGGCCGATCGTATCGCGTGGTCGCACAGAATCCCGCCTATTTGGCCTATCTCGGCATCACTTCGGCGAGTTACGCCGGACTGTTCGCATGGATTTCAGGTGCGGCCTTCGTGCTGCAAGGTCTTTACCACCTCACACCTTTCGATTTTGGCGTTGCCTTCGCGCTTGGCTCGGTCGGCTATATGACCGGCTCAATGCTGGCGGCGCGCATCGTCATCAAACTGGGGCTTGATGGCGTGCTCGGCATCGGGGGTTGTGCCTGCGCACTTGGCGGACTCGGCATGGTGGCTGCTGTCGCGTTCGGTCTGACGTCGTCGTTGTCTCTCGTATTGCCGATGGCGGTCTATCTCGCCGGCCTCGGCATGGTGCTGCCGCAAGGCATTGCCGGCGCAATGACGCCGTTTCCCGAACGCGCCGGCGCCGCCTCGTCGCTGTTCGGTTTCATTCAGCAGAGCGCGGCTGCGATATGCGGCGCAGCCGTTGGTTGGTTTCTGGGCCAGAGTGCATGGCCGCTCGCCGCCGGTGTGGCGGTGATGGGCTTCGTGACGCTCGGTCTATTGTTGGTTACGAACCGGATCCGCTGCGCGGGCTTGAAATATTAAATTCAGCGGCGGCCGAACAGATTGTTCAACAGCCAACTGTCGAGACCGCCTGTTCCTGTCGTCGCCGAACTTCTCGCCGTGGCGGGTTGCACGGGAGCGGGAGGTGTTGGCGCCGAACTATTGCCGAACAACCCGGAGAACAGACCGCCGCCAGTCGAAGCGCCCGGCAAGCTTGCGACCGGCACGCCTTGGTGAGCGCCGCGCATAAAGCGGCTCCAAATCTCAACAGGGAGGCTGCCACCAGTGACGTGTTTGGATGGCGTGCCATCGTCATTGCCAAGCCACACGCCGGTGACAAGATGCGCTGTGTAGCCGATGAACCAGGCATCGCGGAAATCCTGCGACGTGCCGGTTTTTCCGGCCGCAGGCCAACCCGGCAATGTTGCCTTGTGCGCTGTACCGATTGTCAGCGTTTCGGCCATCATGCCATTCATCATCGCGACGTACCGTGCGTCGATAATGCGCCCGAGCTGCTGGGAGGTCCGCGCATAAAGCACTTTGCCGTTTGTGGCGGTGATCTTCTCGATGACATGAGGGACCAGGGCGTAGCCACCATTGGCGAGGGGCGCATAAGCGCCGACCAGTTCCAACATCGAAACTTCCGACGTGCCGAGCGCGATTGAAGCATTAGGCTCGAGTTTGGAGGCAATGCCGAGCCTATAAGCGGTGCGGATCACCGCCATCGGTGTCACTTCTAGTGTCAGACGGACCGACACCGTGTTGAGCGACATTGCGAGTGCCTTGGTCAAAGTGACCGGGCCGAAATATTCATGACCATAGTTTTCCGGCTGCCAGCCTTTGATGTTGATCGGCTTGTCGTCGCGCACGCTATCGGGGGTAAGGCCGTGCTCGAGCGCAGCGAGGTAGACAAACGGTTTGAATGCGGAGCCGGGTTGGCGTTTGGCGGCGACCGCGCGGTTGAACTGGCTGTCGGCGTAATTGCGGCCGCCGACCAACGCGCGGACCGAGCCGTCCGGCGTCATGGCAACCAACGCGCCTTGCGCTACGCCATTTTTCTCGCCTTTCTGCCCAAGTTCGTCGTCGAGGGATTTTTCCGCAATTGTTTGCAGGCCCGCGTCGATGGTGGTCTGCACCACAATGTCTTCTTCGATATGACCGAGCGCATCGTTGAGTGCGTCCATGACCCAGTCGGCGACATAATTGACGGAGCCGTTGTCGCCCTGCGCCACAATCCGCGGTGGATGCGCGAGCGCAACGCGTTCGGTCGCGACGCTGATGAACTTGACATCAGCCATCGCGGCGAGCACGGCCTGCGCGCGCTGCTCGGCGCCGTTGAAGTTACGCGTTGGAGCCAACCGCGACGGCGACTTCACGAGGCCTGCGAGAAGGGCTGCTTCAGCCAAAGTAATTTGTCGCGCCGATTTTCCAAAATAGCGTTGCGAGGCCTGTTCGATACCGTAGGCGCCGGCGCCGAAGTAGACGCGGTTGAGGTACATCTCCAGAATCTGGGTTTTCGAGAATTTGCGCTCGAGCCAGACCGCCAGCAGCACTTCCTGCAGCTTGCGGGTGATCGTACGCTCTTGAGTTAAAAAGAGATTTTTGGCCAGCTGCTGTGTGATGGTTGATCCGCCTTGCGCCACGCCGCGATGTAAAATGTTGGCAAGCGCGGCACGCCCGATGCCGAAAGGATCGACACCGTAATGCTCGTAGAAGCGCCGATCCTCGATGGCGACGAAGGCTTTCGGCACGTAGCTCGGCATCTCTTTCAGCGGCAACGGCGCGCCGGCGAGATCGCCGCGGCGGGCGAGCGCGCGGCCCTGCAGGTCGACGATCTGGATTGACGGCGGCCGCTTGGGAATTTCCAGCGACTGAATCGGAGGCAGATGCGCGCCGACCCAGGCGACGACACCAACGC
>JBATYN010000351.1:0-8953 GCA_049674125.1 Pseudolabrys sp.
AGTATGGGCAGCGCTCGAAGGCGGGCTTATCCAGAGCAAAGTTGCGGCAGCACGAGCCCAGCGTCAGCAGGCCGTCGCACGACGTAAAGACGCGATTACCGGGACGAGCGATTATGCTGATCTTAACGAAGCGCAAGCAGCCGTGCTCGATGTCGCCGGGGTGAGCGCGCCGAAAGAGAGTGTGATCGCGATCATTGCCGAAGCCCTGCCCCGAATCCGCATGGCCGAGCCATTCGAAGCTTTACGCGATGCAAGCGACCGCATGCTGTCGAAAACTGGTGCACGGCCGAAGGTGTTCCTCGCCAATCTCGGAAAGCTTTCCGATTTCACGGCGCGCGCGACATTCGCCAAAAATTTCTACGAAGCCGGTGGTATCGAAGCCATGACCGGCGAGGGCTTTAAGGATGAAGCCGCTATGACAGCGGCCTTTAAGGCTTCCGGTGCGAAGCTTGCCTGCCTGTGCTCGTCGGACAAAGTCTATGAGAGCGAGGCGGCAGAAAACGCCGAAGCGCTAGCCGCCGCCGGGGCGATTGTTCACCTGGCTGGAAGACCCGGCGAGAACGAGGAAAACTGGCGGCAGGCAGGCGTGAAAGCCTACATTTACGTTGGCTGCGACGTCCTTTCGACCTTGCAAGCTGCGCATGATAACTTAGGGGTCAAATGAGTCAGGTCCCTAATTTTGCGAAGGTCGACTTCGCTGACAGCGCCATGCCGGGCGTTAAGGCCTCGGCCGCGCCCTGGATCACGCCCGAAGGCATCGCCGTGAAGCCGGTCTACAGCGAACAGGACCTCTCCGGGCTGGATTTCCTGAGCACTTATCCTGGCAAGCCGCCCTATTTGCGCGGCCCCTACCCCGCGATGTACGCCGCACAACCCTGGACCATCCGACAGTATGCCGGGTTCTCTACGGCGGAAGATTCCAATGCCTTCTACCGGCGAAATCTCGCCGCCGGGCAGAAGGGCCTGTCCATCGCTTTCGATCTCGCGACGCATCGCGGCTACGACAGCGACCATCCGCGCGTGTCGGGCGATGTCGGCATGGCCGGCGTCGCGATCGACTCGATTTACGACATGCGCACGCTGTTTTCCGGCATCCCGCTCAACCAGATGAGTGTGTCGATGACCATGAACGGGGCGGTGCTGCCGGTGCTCGCGCTCTACATCGTAGCCGCCGAAGAGCAAGGCGTGCCGCATGCGAAATTGTCCGGCACAATCCAGAACGACATTCTCAAAGAATTTATGGTGCGCAATACATATATCTATCCGCCGGAGCCAAGCCTGCGCATCATCTCGGACATTTTCGCCTACACGTCGGCCGAGATGCCGAAATTCAATTCGATTTCGGTGAGCGGCTATCACATGCAGGAGGCCGGAGCGACGCAGGACCTCGAGCTCGCGTATACGCTCGCCGACGGCGTCGAATATGTGCGCGCCGGATTAAAAGCGGGCCTGACTGTCGATCAGTTCGCGCCGCGAGTTTCGTTCTTCTGGGCGATCGGGATGAACTATTTCATGGAGATCGCCAAGCTTCGTGCAGCCCGTATGCTATGGGCAAAACTGATGAAGCCGTTCGAGCCGGAAGACCAGCGCTCGCTGTCCTTGCGCACGCATTGTCAAACGTCCGGCTGGTCCCTGGCGGCGCAAGACGTGTTCAACAATGTTTCCCGTACGATGATCGAAGCGATGGCCGCAACTCAGGGCCAGACCCAGTCGTTGCATACCAATGCGCTCGACGAGGCCCTCGCATTGCCGACCGATTTTTCCGCGCGCATCGCCCGTAACACACAGATCGTGCTCCAACAGGAAGCCGGCGCCACCCGCATCGTTGATCCATGGGGCGGCTCTTACTATGTCGAGCGGCTGACTTATGAGCTGGCGCGCAAAGCTTGGAAACATATCGAAGAAGTCGAAGGCATGGGCGGGATGGCCAAGGCCATTGAGGCCGGCATCCCAAAATTGCGGATCGAAGAGGCCGCCGCCAAAACACAGGCACGCATCGATGCCGGCGCGCAGTCGGTGATTGGTGTTAATAAATATCCCCCCACCGACGACGCGCCGATCGAAGTCCTCAAGATCGATAACACCGCCGTGCGCCAAACGCAGCTCGACAAGCTTGCGCGGCTTAAAGCCGAACGCGACCCCGCCGTACTCCAGGAGGCGCTCGACGCGTTGACGCGCGCTGCCGACCGCGGCAATGGCAATTTACTGGAGCTCGCGATTGAGGCCGCTCGTGCCAAAGCGACCGTAGGCGAAATTTCATTGGCGCTGGAAAAGGTGTTTGGCCGCCATAGAGCAGAGATCAAAGCGATCACAGGAGTTTACAAGCGGGAGGTCGGCATGACCGGCGCCGTCGAACGTATGCGCACTGCCGTCGAAGCTTTCGAATCGGCGGAAGGGCGTCGCCCTCGTCTGCTGGTTGCGAAAATCGGTCAGGATGGCCACGACCGTGGACAGAAGGTCATCGCATCTGCTTTTGCGGATCTCGGCTTCGACGTCGACATCGGTCCTCTGTTCGCAACGCCTGCCGAGGCAGCACGCCAGGCGGTCGAAAATGACGTGCATATCCTCGGCGTCTCATCGCTCGCCGCCGCACATTTGACGCTCGTGCCGCAACTCAGAGCCGAGCTCGCAAAGCAAGGCCGCAACGACATCATGATCGTGGTCGGCGGCGTGGTGCCGCCGCAAGACTACGATGCCCTCATGAAGGCCGGTGCGGAGGCAATTTTTCCGCCCGGCACGGTCATCGCTGAAGCCGCCGAAAAGCTGCTCAAGACGCTCAACAAGCGCCTCGGACATGGTAAAGAGGCCGCTGAGTGAGACGGCTGACGATCCGCGCAGCGGCGGCTGCACTTCTCGCATTATCACTGTCAGGGTGCATCGATTCTTCGGGTCCTATTTTGCAGGACGCGCAGCCGCTCTTCGGCGAAAACTTGCGGCTTCAATTCTACACGCTGAGTAGAGGCTTTGTGGACGAGCCGGAACAGGCCGCGTTCAAATGGGACGGCACGCGATACGTTCATGTCAGTGGCAGCATGACCGATGTCACCGCTTTTACGGCCCATCGATTGCAAGCCGGGGCTTATATTATCCAGAGTGAGGCGGCGAAGCGCCCGCGCATTTACGAATATGCGGTCGCGCAAAAATTGACTGACGGCGTTTTTCAGGCGATTGCAATTGATGAAGACGATGCCGCCGCGCCGACACGCGCAGCGTATTGCAAGCGTGTAGACGAATCCCATTGCCGGATCGAAACGCGCAGGCAATTGTTCGCTTTCGCGCGCGCCACCGCCGTGCGACGCAAGGGCGAGGGAGGCCTCGTGCTTCGCCTTGCTGACACCGTTCCAGAGCCGCCGCGCCAGGGAAATTGATGGCTTCGCGCAACCTGCCGCCGTCCAACCTCGCCCGCGGTATCCGCTCAGCGGATCGCGCGACACTCGCGCGCGCGATCACGCTGATCGAAAGCAAACGCGCCGATCACCGCACGACCGCTCATCATCTCGTGCAGGAGTTACTGCCGCTGACCGGCAAGGCAGTGCGGCTTGGCATCACCGGCGCACCGGGGGTTGGCAAATCCACGACAATCGATGTGCTCGGCACCTACCTCACCGGTAAGGGCCACAAAGTTGCGGTGCTCGCCGTCGATCCGTCTTCAACCCGGACTGGCGGCTCGATCCTCGGCGACAAGACGCGCATGGCGCAGCTTGCCAGCGACCCGAATGCTTTTGTCCGGCCCTCACCTTCATCTGGCACGCTCGGCGGTGTTGCGGCCAAAACGCGCGAAACCATGCTGGTTTGCGAGGCCGCCGGCTTTGACGTAGTGATGGTGGAGACCGTGGGCATCGGGCAATCCGAAACCGCGGTGGCCGACATGACCGACTTTTTTTTGGTGCTGATGCTGCCGGGCGCTGGCGACGAACTTCAGGGGCTGAAGAAAGGCATCGTCGAACTTGCGGATATGATCGCCGTCAACAAAGCGGATGGCGACAATATCGATCGCGCCAAACTTGCAGCAGCGGAATATCGCGCGGCACTCAATATCCTGACCCCGCATTCGGCGGCATGGTCGCCGCCGGTTGTGACCTATTCGGCTCTTCGTGGCGATGGCGTCGCGGAATTGTGGACGCAGGTGCTTGCGCACAAGCAAAAAATGACCGCGTCGGACGAGTTGACCACGCGGCGACGCGAGCAGCAGGTGAAATGGATGTGGACCATGCTGGAAGAGCGGCTGACCGCACGGCTGCGCAATGATGCGGCGGTCCGTACGAAATTGCGGCAGGCGGAGGCTGCGGTGGCTGCCGGCAAACTCGCGCCAACACTGGCAGTGGAAGAAATCGCAAAATTGCTTGGCGTCTAGATGGCGATTACTGCACTTGTAACCGGCTTCGGACCATTTCCTGGCGCGCCGTTTAACCCGACCGGCCCGCTGGTGGAGCGGCTCGCGCATCTGCGCCGGCCGGGACTTGCCGACGTCAAAATTATTCCATTCGTCTTTCCGACCAGTTATGCAGCGGTGGATCGTGAACTGCCGAAGATGATCTCCAAATACAAACCAGACATGCTGCTTATGTTTGGCCTCGCACCGCGCGCCCGTACCGTGCGTGTCGAGACGCGAGCGCGCAACGCACTCGCGTTGTTGCCGGATGTCTCCGGCCGGTCCTTGGGCCGACGCGTGATTGCAGCCGGCGCACCTTCGGCAATGTCCCTGCGGACACCTACACGTCCTTTGCTGGCAGCCTTTCGTGCCGCGCACGTGGCTACGGTGCTATCGCGCGATGCCGGCCGATACCTTTGTAATTTTTTATGCTGGCGCGCCATAGAAGCGGCGCGGAAGAACGGGCCGCGTGTGATCGCGTTCGTGCATATCCCTCCCATCCCACGCACCACGCGCCCGCTGACAAAACACAGGAAGCCTGGCCTTGCGGACCTGACACGCGCTGGGAGTACCATCCTTATCACACTGGCTGCGGCTACTCGCCACGTTTAGGCCGGAAAGCAGCTATATTTCACCGACCATGCCGCAAACCCACCTATTCAGCCGTCGCAAGGCCCTCACGCTCGTCATCTTCGCCCTATTTCTCCTGCCAATCATCGCTCGCGCCGCCTTTTACACAGTCAGCAACGAACCGCGGTCGTGGCGCGACGCCGATTGGTCGAGCACCGGGAAGCTGCCGGCAGCCTCCGAATTCAAACCGCCTCGCGTGATCGTTTTCACCGGCACAGCCGGCGCCTGGAAAGGTGTTTTCTCGGTTCACAGCTGGATTGTGCTCAAGCACGCAAATGAAACGCACTGGACGCGCTATGATCTCGTTGGTTGGGGCGAACCGGTGCGCCTTAACAACTGGCCGGTCGATGGCCGCTGGTACGGCAATATGCCGGTCGCGATCGCCGACATTTCCGGCACCGATGCTGAAAAATTGATTCCGCGCATCGAAGCTGCAGTCTCGGCCTATCAGTTCGGGCGGCCCGGCGATTACCGCATATGGCCGGGCCCGAACAGCAACGGCTTTGTCGCCGCAATTCTGCGTGCGGTTCCCGAACTCGCGGTAAGCCTCCCGCCAAATGCTGTCGGCCGCGACTTCCGCGATGGCATTTATGCTGGGTTGACCGATAGCCGGACCGGCGTCGAGCTCAACCTCAATGGACTGGCTGCCATCAAGTTCGGTTGGGTCGAAGGTATCGAGTTGAATCTGTTAGGTTTGGTCGCCGGCATCGATTTGCGCCACCCCGGGCTGAAGTTGCCTGGATTTGGCCGCATCGGCCTGGAGTCGCCTGTTACGACGGCACTTGCGCGCTGAATTTCATAGCACGCATGCCGATTTGTCGTGAGGTCACGTCAGCGGGGTGACGCGTCCACGCTCTTCGTGGCAAATTGCGATCGAGGTCACCGATGCGCGATACGTTGCCGCTCCTCGAAAAAATTCATTTCCCCGCCCTGCGCCGCGGCAAACTGGAAACGCTGCAAGTCAACGTCGGCTACCGTTGCAACCAGTCCTGCTTCCATTGTCATGTCAATGCTGGACCCAATCGAACCGAGGAAATGAGCGGCGAGGTCGCCGACATCGTCCTTAAATTTCTTCGGCGCCAGCGCGTGTCGACCCTCGACATCACAGGCGGGGCACCGGAGCTCAATCCTCATTTCCGCCGTCTGGTGCGAGAGGCGCGCAAGCTTGGCATCAAAGTCATGGACCGCTGCAATCTCACGATCCTGGAGCAGCCAGAACAAGAGACGCTCGCCGAATTTCTCGCATCAGAGCGCGTCGAGGTCGTCGCATCGATGCCTTGCTATTTGCAACATAATGTCGAACGCCAGCGCGGAAAGGGTGTCTTCAACGGCTCGATCCGTGGCCTCAAGCGCCTCAATTCTCTCGGCTACGGAAGCGACCCAGCGCTCACGCTCAACCTTGTCTACAATCCGCAGGGGCCTTCATTGCCACCGCCACAGGTTACTCTTGAAGCTGACTATAAAAGGGTACTGAGCGAGCAATACGGAATTGTCTTTAACAAGCTGTACGTCCTCGCCAACATGCCCATTCAGCGCTTTGGCTCAACGCTCGTCACCAAAGGTGAATTCGAAAGCTATGTTGGGCTGTTGCGGGATGCACATCTGGACGTCAATCTTGACGGCGTCATGTGCCGCAACCTGATTTCGGTCGATTGGCGCGGATACGTCTATGACTGCGATTTCAATCAAATGCTGGATCTGCCGATGGCACGAGGCGCAAGCAAACGCTTGCACCTGAGTGATCTGCTTGACGACGACATTGAAGACAACCCGATCCGCGTTGCTGGCCATTGTTATGGTTGCACAGCTGGCCAAGGTTCGAGTTGTGGCGGAGCCTTGAAGCAGGCAGCAGAGTGAGCTGCTCAATGTTATCGATCATCATCCCGGTGTTGGACGAAGCCGCACTAGTCGAAACGGCCCTGAGGACGCTTTCAAAATACCGGACCGGCGGGGCGGAGCTCATCGTCGTCGACGGCGGAAGCCGTGACGGCACGGCAGCACTCGCTCGTCCCTTCGCCGACCAGGTCCTCATCGCGTCGCGCGGGCGTGCCGCACAGATGAATGCCGGCGCCGCCGCCGCACATGGCGACGTGCTATTGTTTCTGCACCTGGACACGCGCCTGCCGGATGGTGCCGAATTGCTCGTATGCGACGGCCTTGCGCGCTCCGGCCGGACCTGGGGTCGCTTCGACGTGCGGTTTGACCGAACCGGTTTCCTGTCGTTGATTGCCTTCATGATGAACTTACGCTCGCGCCTGACCGGAATTGCCACCGGCGATCAGGCAATCTTTGTCACCCGCACCGCATTCGAATCCGTTGGCGGCTTTCCCCCAATCGCGCTGATGGAGGACATCGCACTGTCTGCGCGCCTCAAGCATATCGGCCGCCCGCTCTGCCTCCGGGCGCGCGTGACCACCTCTGGACGACGGTGGCGTATGCACGGCATTCTTCGTACGGTGGTGTTGATGTGGCGATTGCGGCTAGCGTATTTCCTCGGTGCCGATCCGGCGCAACTTGCACGGCGCTATGGCTATGCCCCAGCCGAGCAATAGTCCGGTTTCAATTGCGATCCTGGCAAAAGCGCCGATCGCCGGGCTCGCCAAGACCCGTCTTGTCCCAACGATAGGCGCCCATGCTGCCGCAGTGCTCCAGGAGCGACTGACGGAGCGTACGGTCACAACCGCTCTCGCCGCCAATGTCGGCCCCGTGACGTTATGGTGCGCCCCCGACAGCACACACAGCACATTCATCCAGCTGGTGACCCGGTTGCGCATCACGCTCAAGCCGCAGCCGCAGGGCGACCTTGGCGCGCGCATGTTCGCTGCAACGGCAGCGAACAATGGTCCCGTGCTGGTGATTGGTACCGACTGCCCTGCGTTGACCGATGTACACCTCCGCGGAGCCGCCAACGCGCTGCGCGAGGGCATAGATGTTATCCTGATCCCCGCCGAAGACGGCGGCTATGTCCTGATCGGCTCGCGCACGGCCCAACCGGCGCTTTTTGCCGACATTGCGTGGGGCACAAAAACAGTCCTCGCGGAAACTCGTGCGCGCGTGATTGCGCAACGCCTTGTATTGGCAGAACGCCCACCCTTGTGGGATGTCGATACTGAAGTGGACCTCGTGCGCCTCGAACGCGAGTTTCCCGAGCTATTATCGTGAATTAACGAAGCTATTGGTTTAGTAACGGAATGTCGTCTTTGCCGATGGTTCGTTTGGTTCCGCTTCTATGGGCCGAGATGGCAGGCAGTGTGATGGCTCATACATTACGCAAAAATCCGTAGTTGTCGGTGCCGGCAGCGGGAGCGACTTTCGCGCCATGGCTGAATCTGAACCCGCCTACCGATTGCCAAAGGGCACGATCCCCATTTGCCATGGCTCGCCCATGGCCCTGATCAAAGCGACACCGCGCGTCAGTTCTTTTCCTGAGCTGCGAATTTATCGGTGTGCCAAGTGTGGACGCGTTGAAACGCTCGAAAGTTACGCAGCGTAAATATCCTGGGAGGTCTGCAATGGATACGCTTGGAATTCTCGCGATCGTTATATTGGTGGTCGTAGTGTTAGCCGCTGGCTACTACGCAATTAAACCTGAGAAAAAATGAGATATCGGACCTGCGTGAGTTTGCTCAGGTCTAAACCAGCGGCGCGGCGTCCTGAAGTTAACTTACGCGGGTGAGTAACATTTGCTCACGACCGCGCTTTGATGTCCGCTTATGGCCCGTTGCGGACATTTCTCACTAACGCCAAAATAACTTCATCTACAGGACCCGCAAACGGGCGGTCGCAGTGAACCAGAAACAGCAAAAACACCTCTCCGAGATATGCCGATGTGGCAAGGTGAAATTGGAGACAGTCGGCCGGCCGATTCTGACCGCCTCCTGCTATTGCGCGAGTTGCCAAGAAGCCGGAAGTCGCTTCGAGCAACTGCCTTCCGCGCCACCCGTCCTCAAT
>JBATYN010000352.1:0-1609 GCA_049674125.1 Pseudolabrys sp.
ATGCCGTATCGCGCGCCGCTCGCGCGGCAGCTTTCTTTGCATCGTCGGCCGCCGTTGTGGCCTCCGCGGCCTCGCGGGCGAGCGTCCCGGCACGCGCCGAAGCCGAGGCGTCGGCGTCCGCTTTCGGCGTGAATAACGCCGCGTGGGAAATCTCCACCGGGGCCGCATCATTCGGCGCGATGATCACTCGCATCCCGATCCGCGTCTTGTCGAACAGCTTCTCGGCAAAACCGTATGGCATGCGCACGCAGCCGTGCGAGGCTGCATACCCAGGCAAAGGCCCGCCGTGCAGCGCGATGCCGTTCCAGGTAATGCGCTGCATGTTCGGCATCCAGGCATCGTCATACATTGTCGAGTGGTGGTCTTTTTCCTTCTCCAGGACGGCGAAGACGCCAGCGGGAGTCTCGCGCCCCGTGACGCCGGTCGATACCGGTGCACGCAGAATCCAACCGTCGGCGTCATACAAAGTGACCTGCTGGGTCTTTATAGACACGATCGCCATGATCGGCTCACCTGCAGCGCGCGGTGCCATCGTCTCTGCGGGTGGCGCGGGACGTGCCGATGTTGCTAGTGCGTCGCCCGTCACCGCGGCCACCATCGCGAGCGTTACCATGGCAGCAGGCCGCCAACGACATATTGCCACGATGGATCGCGACGTCGCCGATCGATTGACCATCTCCTGCTCCGGTTGAAATCTCAGTCCGCGCTTACGTGGATCAAGTGTAAGGTCGCGATTCTTGGAAATTAACTGCCACCACCATCACCGGCAAGGGCGGCGTGCCTTCCGTTCTGAGATGTGCCGACCTCGCCTTCTGGCCCGAAAGGGTCGTCAGAACGGCCATACTAATGTCCGCGCTTGGCGCGCACGCCGGTAAAATAGTGCGCATTCTGTTTCAGAATATTCACGTGTATACTTCCGTTTGGGGACTGATTTGCCAAAACCGAGACCCTTGCAGTTCGCCTTCCTTGTAGCCGCGTACACAATTGCCGCGGCTTCTCAAGTTATTGTTGGGAAGATGATGAGCGCCGCTTCGCCCGATGAGGCAGTCGAGGTCGAAGCCAGTTCAGGGTCGTCGAGAAATTTCGTGACCTCTGCATTGCCGGTTGCGGATGGGCCATTGTTCTTACCCAATGAGGAAACTAACTCCAACACCTTTGAAAAAAATCAAACTCGATTAGATGCGGCCTTCGACGCTCTCTTCGAACGACCAGCAAGAACGGACGATTCAATTCAGGACCCTTCCCTTGATCCGACGCCCCGCAAGCAGAACTTCTCTCTTCTCGCTTATTACGTTTTTTCTGAAATTCCACCTGACGAGAAGCCAGCTGATACTGTTTTGAAGACGATGAAAGACCTTCCAATTGGAACGCCTGTTGAGGAGATTAAACGCGCCTCTGATGCTTTCGGCCTGGATTTCAACTTTATGAAAGCCGTGGCCAAAATCGAGTCTGGCTTCAATCCGAAGCAACGTACTGGATCCTATATTGGCCTATTTCAGCTCAGCAATTTTGAATTCAAAGAAAATGGTTCAGGAAACATTACCGATCCGCGCGACAATTCTATCGCCGGCGCTTACAAATTTGCCACGGAGGCGCTCCTCTTCGAGTA
>JBATYN010000353.1:0-17756 GCA_049674125.1 Pseudolabrys sp.
GCGTTCACGCTCGCGGTGATTCTTCCGCAATGAGGCCGTCGAAGTTGCCGAGTATGTTCAGAAGCTCGCGGGCCTTGCTCGCGTATTCCGCGTCGGTCACTCGACCAGAGGCAAGCCGTGCGTTGAGGTCTTTGTGAATTCTGTTCAAGGCTTGCACCGTGCCGCCCAATGGCCCGATGCTGCCAGCGGTCACTGACAGGCCGACAGCAATTCGCGTGTCCAGTTCGGTCGCTACGTCGCGCGCAACCTCTTGCATCTGACTGACTTCCTGATTGTGATGCGCGATCACATCTTTGGCGGCCGTGAAAACCCTGCCGAAGTCTGTCGCTATATCACTTGTATTCAAGGCGTGCTCCTGTTCAGTTGCGTGGGGTTCACGCAGCGGTTTTTGTCGTATCGAGAACTGCGTCGAAGAGGTCGTCCTGCGCGATCACTTCAATGAGGGTCGTGACAAGCTCGGCTTCGGTTATGCCGCTTGCTTCCGCTCGTTGATGCAGCCGCGACATCGCAACTCGGCTGAGTTGCAGCGTGGTCGGCATGGCGAAGGCAAAGCACGGCTTTGATTGCGGCGGCTTGGGCGCTGCCACCAGCGGCACCACCTTGACCTCTTTGGGTGTACGCAGGCTGATGCGTTGCTGCGAACAGCGCACCTTTAATGTGCCGGCTGTGCAGCCAAGGCGGGCTGCGATGGCTTCGGTATTTAGGCCTTGCTGGACCAGCACCGGGATGCCAGCCATTACGTCCTTGGTCAGGATAGAAGGCCGTCCTCCCGGTTTTCTTTCAGTGACTAAATTCATTGCTTCTGCGTTGGTCATACCGCTGTCTCCTCAGAAAAACGGCGGAGCCGCCGTTGTGGCTTGTCAACGGCTCCGCGAGTGGCAAAGCACACACAAATTGTTTTTGTTATTGTGATCGCTGTTTAAAACGACAGGACCGGCGCGGTCTTGTGATTTGCCGCCAACGTTTTGGCAGTTGGTTCCACAGCATTTTGCTGCGGCTTTCGTCTACTTGCTGCGTTGTTTGACGGCCCACAGCCGATAGGCTTCCTCGATAAACGGATCATCGCTTGCCGGCGGCGGCACCAACATTCTTCCCTTGCCGCGGAAATGCGCGATGCCGCGACCCATGCGAACATCCCGGCATCAAATGCCAAAACTCTGGCTCGAAATGACAAGTCGAGCCGGGGCCAATTGAATTAAGGCAGCGATCAAAATAACAACGGGAGGCTGCCACGAAAGCCGAGAAAGATATCACTGCGCTTCTAGAATTGTTGAAAATGGAAGCCGCGCAATGGCCATATCCTGGAACTAGCGAGGTTTCAGAGAGCGATTTATTCTGCCGCGATCAAACGTTACTTGAAATGTGGCCGGAAGCCTGCCGACGCACCGGCGTTGGAAGGCGTGAATTTCCGCCCGGAGTAATCAAACTCTGGAAACAAAGATTGGGTAGGGCGAATTGAAAGGTTGCGCGGCACCGCTCCGGACCCGGTAGACAACTAGGCCTGAATGTCTGCTTTGACCTCAAGAGCGGACATTCAGGCCCAAAAACAGAGAGGTCTTCTAACGGCGTCTCTCTAAAATTCAATTGGTGTTTGATCGCGCAGCGAATCGCACGTCTCGTGACCTAGTGGAGCGCTTGCGAGTAGATGTGGATCAAGACGAACGTCCGCGAACGCAAAGAAAGATTTGAGGGCGTACTATTAGGTATTTGAAATCGATCTCTGTCAAAAAACGCAATTGTTGCGACGGCGTTGCGATGTAGAGTGCTCGAGCTTTGGATCGCTTGATATCACCCCATAAAATAATTTCTTGACAAGCGCATCCAGCCTTTAAACCAGCGTGAGCGCTGATTGAGCCAGCTGCGGACGTCCTTCGGCGCCTCCTCATAGGTCGTGGAATCGATCACGCCGCATCGGTAACCAAAACGGGCGAGCCGCATACCGAGATCGGCATCCTCTGTGACGTTATAGGGGTCCCAGCCGCCGACCTCGCGCAGCGTTTCGGTGCGGAAGTGGTTGGACGAACCACCAAGCGGGATCGGCAACCCCAACGCCGCAAGCCTCGGCAGAAAGACGTCAAAGTGCCCGGCATATTCCGCTGTGAAATAGCGCGCGAGGCAACTTGTGTCGGTGTCCATGCAAAGACGTGCCTGAACACACGCAAGGTCATCGCCGGCGGAACGAAAGGCATTCAAGGCGATACGCAGTTGATTGCGTTCCGGACGGTCTTCGGCGTCATAAATCACTGTGAACATGCCGCGTGCGAAGGGTAGCGCGACATCAAGCGCCTTCGGCTTCGTGCCCGGTTCGGTTGGTGGGATCGGAATGACCGTGATCGGGATACGATGGCTGCGGGCGGTGATAGCGTCACGCGTCTCCTGATCGTCGGCCTCGACAGCAAGGATGACGTCAAGTTTTTTAGCCGGATAGTTTAGCTGCTCGATTCCCGACAGCAGCTGATTGACGACCCTCGCTTCACCGCGCAGTGGGGCGATTACACTGTAGATGGGGCATTCTTCGTCGGGCATCATCGAAAGAGGCGGACAGAGACGTGGCTTCGCACAAACTGCCGTCGGTTGCCTGACAAGCCATAGTCGGAACGCGATCGGAAGCATCACGATCGTCGACGTGACGATCGTTCCGATGCCCGTGAACGACGCCGCAGCCATCAGCAGGCTCAACAAGATCGGCAGGGCTCTGCTCGGCACGTGCAAAGTTGCCGCGGAGAGGTTCGGCCATGCGGCTTTTAGCTGCTCCGAGGCGCGTTCGGCAATTGCGGTGAGCAGGTCGCCTATGCGCGCGTCGAGCGCGGCTGCACGCCGATCTGCAGCTCTGCGTGCAGCGGTTGGCAGAAGCGAGTGAGCGTTGTTAGACCGACGGGGATCGGGCCTGGCGAATTCCCGTTTCCGAGCGTGTGGTGAGGAACCCGAGCCTTCACCGATAATTTCCAAGGAGCCGGTCTCTGCCACGCCCCTGATGCCGATCCCCATACGCCACCCAACTTACGCACTTTTTTGGGGACGCTAGCCGGACTACAACTTATAGGCGAGTCTATTCAATTGGCTTAATCTGCAAACCAGTTGGTGCTGCGCGCAATGGCCGAGCGCCTTCGCCGGTGCTAGAAGGCGCACCCTATGTCCAACTTCATGTCGCATTACCTCGTTCCGGCAGCCATTGTCGCGGTTGCGATCGTCCTGGTGCTGGGCCTGGTCAACATGATGCGCGGCGGCTCGCCGAACCGCTCGCAGAAACTCATGCGGCTGCGTGTGCTGCTGCAATTCGTCGCCATCATCGTCATCATGGCGACCATCTGGGCGATGGGCCGTTAGGTCGAGAAAACGCGCCGGGCGCTCACTTCATTGGCGCAGCGCGCATATACTCCACTTTCTCTTTCGGTTGTTTCGGCTTTTTCTTTTTGGCTGCGGAGTAGTCGGTGCTGGCGGCCTTTGCAGAATGGAGACCGGTAGCACCACAGGCCTGCGCAGGCGCAGTGGCCGGCAACGCCAGGAATGCAACGGCAATGGCAATCGTTAGAACACGCATGAGCGTCACCCCGGTTTTTTGTGGTCGAAACAAGGTAAGATAAAGCCTACTCCGAATCCCCAGCGGAGAGAAAGACTACGCGAGGCCGATATGGTGGTGCTCAACCGCATTTATACCCGGACCGGCGATGACGGCACGACCTCGCTCGGTACAGGAGCCCGCCGCAAGAAATATGACCTTCGCGTGGAGGCTTATGGCACCGTCGATGAGGTCAACGCCGTGATCGGTCTCGTCCGGCTGCACACCACTGATGATAAGACGCTCGACGCTGCGCTTGGCCGTATCCAGAATGACCTCTTCGACGTGGAAGCCGATTTATGCCTGGCCGAAAAGGGACCCGGTGGTGCGAGGTTGACCGTGACCGACGCCCAGGTCACCTGGCTGGAGGGCGAGATCGACCGGCTCAACGCCGAGCTCACGCCCCTGACGTCCTTCATTCTTCCCGGAGGAAGTCCTGCTTCGGCATTTATGCATCTTGCCCGCACTGTCTGCCGGCGCGCCGAACGGATCATGGTCGAGCTTAAAGACAAGGCGGGCGAGGGGGTGTCGGGACCCTCACTCAAATACGTCAATCGGCTCTCGGACTATCTGTTCGTCGCTGGCCGCTATGCCAACGATAAAGGCGCGGGAGACGTCCTGTGGGCTCCCGGCCAAAATCGGTAGTGTTGCGTGCGCCGCAGCATAAACGTTGACATGCCAATGGCGCGGCCTTTAGCTTCCGCCCCCACTGCTCAGAAAGCGGTCCGGGATAGGGGATCATGAAAATTTTGGTGCCCGTAAAACGGGTGGTCGATTTCAACGTCAAGATTCGCGTCAAACCGGACGGCTCCGGCGTCGAGCTTGCCAACATAAAGATGTCGATGAATCCGTTCGACGAGATTGCAGTCGAAGAGGCAATTCGTCTGAAGGAAGCCGGCAAGGCGACCGAGATTATTGCTGTCTCAATCGGACCGGCTCAGTCTTCCGAAACTATCCGCACCGCGCTCGCCATGGGCGCTGATCGCGGCATTCTGGTGAAGACGGACAGCGCGGTTGAGCCGCTCGCGGTGGCAAAGATTCTCAAAGGCATCATCGATGCAGAAAAACCTGGGCTCGTGATTATGGGCAAGCAGGCCATCGACGACGATTGCAATCAGACCGGTCAAATGTTGGCGGCGCTGCTAAATTGGTCGCAGGGCACCTTCGCTTCCAAACTCGCAATCGATGGTGACGCCATCAGCGTGACACGCGAAGTTGATGGTGGCCTGCAGACGGTAAAGCTCAAGATGCCGGCGATTGTCACCACCGATCTTCGGCTGAATGAGCCGCGTTATGCCTCGTTGCCGAACATCATGAAGGCAAAGAAAAAGCCAATCGAGGAAAAAGCTCCAGACGCGTATGGTGTCGACGTGAAGCCCCGGCTGCAGGTACTGAAAACGAACGACCCGCCCGGTCGCAAATCAGGTGTGAAAGTTGCTTCAGTGGCTGAATTGGTCGGCAAGCTGAAGGACGAGGCGGGGGTACTTTAGATGGCCACGCTGCTCCTTGCCGAGCACGACAACAAGTCGCTCAAAGATGCGACCAATAAAACGCTCACCGCCGCCAAGGCGATCGGTGCCGACGTTGATGTGCTCGTCGCCGGCAAAGATTGCAAGGCGGTCGCTGATGCCGCGGCCAAGCTTGACGGCGTAAAGAAGGTGTTGCTCGCGGATGCCACACCGTATGAACATCAGCTCGCCGAGCCTCTTGCTGCCCTCATTGTCTCTCTTGCCGCCAACTACGATGTAATCATCGCGCCGGCGACCACGACCGGCAAGAACGTCATGCCCCGCGTCGCCGCCCTGCTCGACGTGATGCAGATTTCCGAAATCACAAAGGTTATTTCACCCGATACCTTTGAGCGGCTGATCTATGCGGGGAATGCAATCCAAACTGTGAAATCATCCGACGCCAAGAAAGTTATTACCGTGCGCACGTCGACATTTCAGGCGACGGGCGCCGGTGGCTCTGCGTCCGTAGAAAATACTGCCACGGTGGCCGATCCCGGTCTTTCAACGTTTGTTGGCGAGCAGCTGTCGAAATCCGACCGCCCGGAATTGACCTCCGCCAAAATCATCATTTCCGGCGGTCGCGCCATGCAAAGTCGCGACAACTTCACGAAATTCATCGAACCCGTTGCCGACAAGCTCGGCGCTGCGGTGGGCGCCTCGCGGGCGGCGGTTGATGCCGGATATGCGCCAAACGACTGGCAAGTCGGGCAGACCGGCAAGGTGGTGGCGCCCGATCTCTATATCGCCGTTGGAATTTCCGGCGCAATTCAACATCTCGCCGGGATGAAAGACTCCAAGGTCATTGTTGCTATCAATAAGGACGAAGAGGCACCGATCTTCCAGGTGGCCGACTACGGCTTGGTGGCCGATCTCTATCAAGCCTTGCCGGAACTAGCGACGGAACTCGACAAGATTAAGCGTTGACCACATTTCAATATTGTTGTTCCACCAATGGCGCCGTGGGACGGTACGGCGTAAAAGCGCGAAGAAAAAGAAGAAGCGAAAGTAAACCGAATTCGAAGCCGAGAAGCCGGACTTCGCATCGATCGGATTAAAAACATGGCGGTCACGATTCAAAGTGTTGGAATAGTCGGCGCAGGTCAGATGGGCAGCGGGATTGCCCATGTCTGCGCGCTCGCGGGATATTCGGTCCTGCTCAACGACCTGTCGGCTGACCGTATCAAAGACGGGATGGCGACGATCAACGGAAACATGGCGCGGCAAGTCGGGAAAAAAGCCATCAGCGAAGACGACCGCAAGGGCGCGCTTGCCCGCATCAAGCCGGCTGAGAAATACGATGCGCTGTCTGGCTGCGACCTGGTAATTGAAACCGCGACCGAGAAGGAAGAAGTCAAGCGCAAGATTTTCTCCGATCTGTGCGCTTCGCTCAAATCCGACGCGATTATCGCAACCAATACCTCGTCGATTTCGATCACGCGGCTGGCGTCATCCACCGACCGCCCTGAGCGGTTCATCGGCATCCATTTCATGAATCCGGTGCCGTTGATGGAACTGGTGGAGTTGATCCGCGGCATCGCCACCGATGATGCCACCTTCGAGACCAGCAAGGCATTCATCTCCAAGCTCGGCAAAAAGATTGCCGTGTCGGAGGATTTCCCTGCCTTCATCGTCAATCGGATACTGCTGCCGATGATCAATGAAGCAATCTACACGCTCTATGAAGGCGTCGGGAATGTCGAGGCGATCGACACCGCGATGCGGCTCGGCGCGCATCATCCGATGGGTCCGCTCGAGCTCGCCGATTTCATTGGCCTCGATACCTGCCTCTCGGTGATGCAGGTGCTGCACGAAGGGCTCGCGGATTCGAAGTACCGGCCGTGCCCGCTGCTGGTCAAATATGTTGAGGCCGGCTGGCTTGGCCGCAAGACGCAGCGCGGGTTCTATGACTATCGCGGTGAGAAACCGGTTCCGACGCGATAGCTCAGGCAAGCTTCAATAAACTCAAGACCGCCAGCGCAGCAATCGCGAGCCAGGTTAGGCTTTGACCCGCGCCACGGGCAAAGCCGGGAACTTCCGTATTCCACATGCCCGCGGTTTGCAGCAATCGGCCAATCACAAGCGCGATGCCGGCGGCATGCAAGACTGCGTGCCAGCCGCCGTTTATTTCGTATACGAGCATCATCACAAGCGCGATCGGGACGTATTCAACAGCATTGCCGTGCAGTCGGATCATCCGCAGCATTTGTGGATTGTCGCCGTCACCGAGTGAAACACCAAGTTTCACGCGATGCACTGTGACGTTGATGCCAAGTGCAACAATCAGCAGCGCGAGAATGCCAGCATAAAGCGCGGTGATCGATCCCGTCATGTCGGTCGCCTCCAATGTGCGTCGCGAATTTGGAAATGCCCATTCACGCGCGCGCTTGGGCCGGCGCTTCATCGACGAAGTCGGCCATCTGGGCGGCCAGCGCTTTCCTGAAAGCCGGCCGCGCTTCGCAACGCAGGCGGTAGGCATCGAGCACCGGTAACTGCGCGACCAGATCGGTCTGGCGGGGAATGCGCAGCACCGTTGTCATCAGCAGGTCGGCCGCGGTGAATCGGTCCTCCAGATAGTCGCGTCCGTCGAGCCAGTCGCTCAGCGCTTGCAGCCGCGTCTCCGCCATCTTGAGCGCGCCCGGCCGGCGCGCCTTCGCCCAGTCCTCCGCCGCAAAGAACAGGTCGATCGCCGTCAAATTCTGAATGTGCGGCTCGATCGAGTTCAACGCCGCAAACATCCAGGCGGTCATACGGGCGCGGTCCTGTGGGTCGGACGGCATCAAGACATCCGACCGCTCGGCGATATGCAGGACAATGGCGCCGCTTTCGAACAGCACCAGCCCGTCCTCTTCATAGACCGGCACCTGCCCGAATGGCTGCATGGCACGATAGGCTTTGGATTTCTGATCCGTGGCCCCGATCAGCCGAGCTTCATAGGGCAGGCCTGCTTCTTCCAGCGCCCACCGCACACGCAGGTCGCGCACCAATCCTCGCGCGAAGTCGGGTACCCATCGAAATGCGCTTACCTTGATCATGCTTATTCTCCATCTTCAGATGTTGCGATCAGCCACAGCACGACGCCGGTGGCGAGATTGGTGCCGGCCCATATTCGTCATGCCGGCGCACCCAGGCCATGCTCCAGGGCAGGGCGCTTTCGTCACGGCCCTTCGGCGCCATGTCGAGGAAATTATACGCACCAATGAGAGTGTCGAGGCCCCGGGCATAGGCCGAGTAGGTGTGGAGGACCACGCCGCTTTCGTTCTTGATAAAGGCGCTTAAGCCGGGCAACTCTTCGCTTGGGATCTTTCCGGTCGAATAATTGTATTCGGCGCCTTTGGCGAGTTCTTCTTTCGTGAACGAGACATGGAAATCATGGTTGAAGTCATTGCCGTATGACGACACCCACTTGAACTTCCACCCCATCCGCTTTTTGTAGGCTTCGATTTCAGCCAGCGGTGCGCGCGATACCACCACGAGCGTAACATCCCGATGCGCCAGGTGAATTGCGGCGCCGTCAAAATGATCGGCGAGGAAGGAGCAGCTCGGGCAGCCTTGCACCCAACCCGGACCGAGCATGAAGTGGTACACCATCAGCTGGCTCTTGCCGGCGAATAGATCGGAAAGCGTTTCGCGGCCATTGGGGCCTTCAAACACGTAATTTTTTTCGACCTTGACCCAGGGCAACGCGTGTCGCGCTTCGCTCAATTTGTCGCGCGCGTGGCTGAACTCCTTTTCCTTCGCGAGCAATGCCTTGCGCGCGGTGAGCCATTCGTTTTGGGAAACGACTTTGTGTTGCATGTTGTTACTCCACTATGCCTTTGGCGGGGTCATCCAGCCGATGCCGGCGCCGCCTGGTTCGGTGAGAATTGCGATGCGGCCGACGCCAGGAACGTCAAAGATCGGCCGCATCAGTTTGGCGCCGGCGGCCTGTGCCTTCTTGACGCGCGCATCGACATCATCGACCGCCAAATAGGACATCCAGCTTTCCGGGACGCCGTCGAACTGCGGGCTGGTCAACGGGAAAATCCCGCCGACCGCTTCGTTGTTTGATTTCGCAACCCAATAGGTGCCGTCGGGCATCGGCATTGCCTCGAAACTCCAACCGACGGTATCGCCGTAGAATTTCTTCGCCTTCTCGGCGTCGCGAGTCATCAGCTCATTCCAGTAGAAATGTCCGTGCGACCATTCGTGGGGCATCGGTTACTCCTGTCACTAGGCGGTGAGGTATTTGTCGAGCTTCTCCATCGCGCTGGTCCAGCCTTTGTTGTGATTGTCACGCGCGGTTTCATCGAAGAACTGTTCGTGTACCATTGTGAACAGCGTGCCATCGCCGTCGCCTTTGAACGTCAGAGTCACGAGCGATTCGCGTTCCGGCGTGGACTTCCACGCCCAGGTAAAAACAAGCTTTTCGTTCGGTATCACCTCGCGATAGACGCCGCTGACGTCGTGTTCTTCTCCGTCCGGCGCTTTCATGAGCCAACGATAACGGCCGCCGGTGCGCGGATCGCTTTCAGCGCTGAGCACCTTGACTTCGCCGGGACCCATCCAGCGCGCTACTTTTTTCGAGTCCGTCCACGCCTGGAAGACTTTTTCCGGTGGTGCGTTGAATCGGCGTTTGATCGTGAGACTGGGTTTGGTTGTGACGGTAGCCATGTGTCTTCCTCCAAAAACGCAGCGAGTCGGTCTAACCGCTCGGTCCAGAATTTCTGATATCGATTGAGCCAATCGTTGGCTTCGCGCATCGGTTCCGCACGCAAGCGACAGCTTACGATGCGGCCATTCTTCTCGCGCCCGACCAGTCCGGCATCTGACAGGACATCGAGGTGCTTCATTACCGCGGGCAGCGACATTGAAAATGGCTTTGCCAATTCACTGACCGACAGGTCTTCATTTTCACTCAACCGGGCAAGCAAAGCGCGCCGCGTCGGATCAGCGAGCGCAGCGAAAGTTCGATCGAGGTTCGGCTTCTGATAGTAAACCATGTGGTTAAGTATATGGCTGCGCGCCGCGATGTCAAGAGGTCTCGCGCAGCATTTATCATTCGTTGACAAAAGCGATGTAGAAAAGGGCCGGGATGGATCCGGTATCAATTGCTTCAGCGCTCGTGGGCGCACAGATGAGCGGCGTGCAAATGGCCGTCGCAGCCAAGATGCTGCGCATGAATGCCGATGCCGCAGGGTCTATTGTTCAGATTCTAGACGCCGCCCAAAAGAACATTGCCAGCCTCGCAAATGTTGCTGCTGGCGTGGGACAGAACCTGAATATTTCCGCGTAGTCCGCTCAAGAGCGAGGCACGGCTTATGAGCCGAGTGCCGCCGTTATCAATTTGATTGCATCTTCGCTCGCCCATTCGGCCGGTCCGGCGATCGTGCCGACCTCGCAACCCTGTGCGTCAATCAATAATGTGGTCGGCATGCCGAAGGCGCGCCCAATGGCTTTCAAATCCTGGAATGTCCGGGCGGTCGGGTCCGCGTAAAAATTCAGCTTTTGCACGCCGACCTCTTTCAGCCAGGCCCTGGGCTTGTCGGAATCGCGGGTATCGATATTGATCGCCACCACCTCGAATCGCGGTCCACCCAGCCGCTGCTCCAATGCATCCAGCGCAGGCATTTCCTTACGGCAGGGGACGCACCAGGTAGCCCAGAGGTTGAGCAGCACGACACGCCCGCGCCACTGGTCAAGTGTCACGGGCTTGCCGGCCGTGTCCTGGAAAGCGAGGTTGGGCACCTTCAACGGGCTCTTGGCAACGTTAACGGCCGCTACCTCGCCGGTCGCAAATGGCGCTAATTTATTGGCCAAAGCGATGGCCGGGCGGCAGGCAGCGTCGCCGCCCACATTGCGCGTAAGGGTCGCAATCCCGTATACCCCCGCAAGCCCAACGATGATTCCGGCAATTCCGCCCGCTAAAACCATGGCGAGGCGTTTTTTCGCGAAGATGGATTGGGTCCTGGTCATGAGCGCTTTGGTGGATATGCCATGAGCAACAAAATGTGGGGTGGGCGATTTACGTCTGGCCCCGGTGCAATCATGGAGGAGATTAACACTTCCATCGATTTCGACCGGCACCTTTATCGTCAGGACATCACTGCATCCAAGGCCCATGCCGACATGCTGGCCAAGCAAGGCATCATTACGGCAGACGATGCAAAAAAGATTGCTCACGGTCTAGACACGATCCTGTCAGAAATCGAGGCCGGAAAATTTTCTTTCAAGCGCGCCTTGGAAGACATTCACATGAATGTGGAAGGGCGTCTGTCAGAGCTGATCGGTGAGGCGGCAGGACGCCTGCACACCGCGCGCTCGCGCAATGACCAGGTGGCAACCGACTTCCGGTTATGGATGCGCGACACCGTTGATGCTCTTGATGCTGCGCTCGCCGGCTACCAGCGCGCGCTGGTGGACAAAGCAATTGCGCACGCGGGTACGGTGATGCCCGGACTGACCCATATGCAGACCGCACAGCCGGTGACTTTTGGTCATCATATGCTCGCGTATGTGGAGATGGCCGCGCGCGACCGCGGCCGGTTCGCCGATGCGCGCAAGAGATTGAATGAATCTCCGCTTGGCGCCGCTGCGCTTGCCGGCACGTCCTTCGCGCTTGATCGCGACATGACCGCAAAGACGCTCGGCTTCGATCGACCAATGGCCAATTCTCTCGATGCGGTTTCTGATCGCGACTTCGTCATGGAGGTTCTTGCCGCCGCCGCGATCACGTCGGTGCATCTATCGAGGCTCGCTGAAGAGATTGTGATATGGACCTCACCGCTCACGGGCTTGGCCCGATTGTCCGACAAGTACACGACCGGCTCCTCGATCATGCCGCAGAAGCGCAACCCGGATGCTGCCGAGCTGGTGCGCGCAAAAACGGGGCGGATCATCGGTGCATCCAGTGCACTGCTGGTGGTGATGAAGGGTTTGCCGCTCGCCTACGCCAAGGACATGCAGGAGGACAAAGAGGGCGCAATGGACGCTCTCGCTGCGCTCTTATTGTCGATTGCCGCGATGGCAGGGATGGTCGCCGATCTTGAGCCCGATTCGACGCGGATGAAGAAGGCGGCCGGGGAGGGCTATGCCACCGCCACCGATCTCGCCGATTGGCTTGTGCGCAGTTTGAAAATCCCGTTTCGCGAGGCGCACCACATCACCGGGCGGATCGTGGCGAAGGCGTCCGAGGCGGGTGTCGCGCTCCATCGGTTACCGCTCGCGGCTATGCGCGAGATCGAGCCGAAAATTGGTGACGATGTATTCAGCGTTCTCTCAGTTGATCGTTCGGTGAAGAGCCGGACAAGTTTCGGCGGCACGGCACCCAAGAATGTTCGCGCGCAGGCGAAAAAATGGCTGCGCAAGTTCGGAAAAGAGAAATCCTGACTTCGCCTTGTTTGCATGCTTTGTTATGATGGATCCAAGCTAGGAGTGCGTGCCTTGAGGCGTCATGGACGTTCATTTCTCCGCTTTGCCCTGATCGGTGCGCTCGTCGCTTCGCTCGGCATGGCAGCTTGCGGCCGCAAGGGACCGCTCGACCTGCCGCCGGGGGCGTCAGTCGCAGGCGACCAAGCGACAGCCGCCGGTGTGGGCGCCAAGGAAATCCATCCCATCCTCGGGCCTGACGGCAAACCGCTCGCGCCCGGCGGTTTGAATAAGCCTATCCCTCTCGACGTTCTGCTCAACTGAGCGTGCCATGCACCACTTTGCTTATCGCGACGGCGTATTGCACGCCGAGGCGGTGAACCTCGATACGCTCGCTGCAGCGGTCGGCACGCCGTTTTATTGTTATTCCACGGCGACGCTCGTCCGGCACTACGAGGTGTTTGCCGGTGCGTTCGCCGACGTGAGTGCGCTTGTTTGTTATGCGATGAAGGCGAATTCCAATCAGGCCGTGGTGCGTACGCTCGCCAGGCTTGGCGCCGGTGCTGACGTGGTCTCCGGGGGCGAGCTCAAGCGTGCGCGTGCGGCAGGCATCCCCGCCGACAAAATTATGTTCTCCGGCATCGGGAAGTCGGCGTCTGAACTCGCGATGGCCGTCGATGAAGGAATTCTGTGCGTCAATATAGACTCCGAGCCTGAGCTTAAACTTCTTTCATCGGTTGCGGCGTCGAAGGGGCGGACCGCAAATATTTCCGTGCGGGTGAATCCCGATATTGACGCCAAGACTCATCACAAGATTGCGACAGGAAAAGCCGAGAACAAATTCGGTATCCCGATCAGCCGCGCGCGTGAGGTCTACACCCATGCGGCCAAGCTGAAGGGCCTTAAAGTTGCCGGTGTCGATATGCATATCGGCAGCCAGATCACCGAACTCGATCCGTTCGGCAATGCCTTCGCGTTGCTCGCGGAGTTCGTGCGCATGCTGCGCGCCGACGGCCACTCGATCTCGCACGTCGATCTTGGCGGAGGTTTGGGAATTCCGTATCGCGACAACGATGAGCCGCCGCCGCGCCCTGAGGCCTACGCCGAAGTGGTCAAGCATGCCACCCGCGGTCTTGATTGCCGATTGATTTTCGAGCCCGGACGCTTGCTTGTCGGCAATGCCGGAATCCTGGTAACACGCGTCTTGTTCGTGAAGCACGGCGAAGCTCGGAACTTCGTCGTCGTCGATGCCGCCATGAATGATCTCATCCGTCCGACTCTCTACGATGCGCATCATGAAATTTGGCCGGTTGCAGAACAGGCTGCGTCGGCCGCTCGGATGCGCGCCGATGTGGTTGGGCCGGTATGTGAAAGTGGCGATTTCCTCGCCGTTAACCGCGATGTGGTGGAACCGGCAAGCGGCGCCCTTCTCGCCGTCATGTCTGCGGGCGCGTACGGCGCGGTGCAGGCCGGGACCTACAATACGCGGGCTTTAGTGCCGGAAGTCCTGGTCAATGGCGCAAAATGGGCCCTGGTGCGTCCGCGCCTTGAAGTTGACCAATTGATTGCGCTCGATCGCATGCCGGATTGGCTGTAGGCGCATATACACACGCGTGGCCCGTCAATTCAGTGCGTGTTAGTTTGATAGGATATGAGATTCTCCTGAGCCCGCGCGACGGAGTGGCTTTTGGACGACTTGAACGACCAGCCTGACGATCGGGATCGGCCAGCGCGACTTCTGTTGGTGCGAGCGCTTCGGCGTGCGCGCAGCAGTTTGTTGTGGGAGCGGCTGTGGCCGGCCATCGCCGCGCTGGCGACGGTCGCCGGCCTTTTTCTCTCTTTCTCCTGGGCAGGTCTGTGGCTTGTTTTGCCACCGCTCGCGCGAGCGGTCGGCTTGTTTGTTTTCGTGATCGCAGCTGCCGCAGCCGCGTTGCCTCTGTTCATCCTCCGGCTTCCCAGCGTTTATGACGGCCTGCGGCGGCTCGATCGGAGCACCGGCGAGACACACCGTCCGGCCACTACCGTTGCCGACCACATTGCCGCAAACAGCCAAGATCCGGTAGCACAGGCGCTGTGGCGCGCCCACGTCGAACGCGCGCTGCTGTCGGCGCGCAAATTCAAGGCCGGCTGGCCGGCACCGCGGTTGTCGCTGCGCGATCCTATGGCGCTTCGTGCGCTCGTACTCATTCTTGTTGCGGCGAGTTTCTTTGCGGCTGGCGGCGAGCGCGTCAAGCGCGTCGCTGCCGCATTTGATTGGCGCGGGGTCGTGGCCCCGGCGAATTTCCGAATCGATGCGTGGGTGACGCCGCCCGTGTATACGGCCCGCGCGCCGGTGATGTTGCCGGGGCTACGCCCGGGAGAAAACGTTCAGAATGCAGCGCCGGTCTCGGTGCCAGCCGGCAGCCAGCTGGTGATCCGCTCAACCGGCAAGGTGCGCTTCGACATTGTACGCAAAGGCGGCATCGAGGATGCGCCAGCCGAAGCGCGCGCACCATTGCCGGCCGGGACTGAAGAGCAGCGCCTTTTGATTAAGGGTGATGGGTCTGTCGCCGTGCACGGCGTGCTCGGCAGCGACCTCGTCTGGAATTTCACTGCGATCCCGGATCGTGCGCCGAATATCGAGCTAATCAAAGAGCCAGAACGGCAAGCGCGCGGCGCGCTGCGGCTCGACTACAAGATGGACGACGACTACGGGGTCATTGAAGCAAAAGCGACCTTCGCTCTCAAAGACGAGCAGCCCACCGAGAAACCGCGCCATCCACTGTTCGCGGCGCCGGACTACGCGCTCACATTGCCGCAGGCGCGGACCCGTTCCGGGGCGGCGCAGACCACGCACGATCTCACGGAGCACGCGTGGGCCGGCGCGGAGGTGGTCCTAACGCTCACGGCACGCGATGAGGCGGGGAACGAAGGGCGGAGTCAGTCACGCGACATAACATTACCGCAGCGAATTTTCGTGAAGCCGTTGGCTCGGGCACTCATCGAGCAGCGGCGCATCCTGGCGCTTGATGCCGAGACGAAGCCGACGGTGCTCACGGCGCTCGACGCTCTCACGATTGCACCGGAGCACTTTACGCCGGAATCCGGGATCTATCTCGGCCTGCGTTCGATCTACCACGGCCTCGAGAATGCAAAGAGTGACGACGCGCTACGCGAAGTCGTCGCGCGATTGTGGGACATGGCCGTGCAGCTTGAGGACGGCAATGTCTCGCAGGCGGAGCAGGCGTTGCGCCAGGCCCAAGAAGCGTTGCGCCAGGCGCTCAAGCGCGGCGCCAGCGAGGAAGAAATCAAAAAGCTGATGGAGCAGTTGCGCGCGGCAATGGACAAATTCCTGCAAGCGCTCGCCGAAGAGATGCGCAAGAACCCGCAGCAGCTTTCGCGGCCGCTCGATAAAAATACGCGCATGCTCAGCCAGCAAGATCTCAAGAGCATGCTCGATCGGCTCGAGCAGATGGCGCGTTCCGGCAATAAGGACGCTGCGCGCCAGTTGCTCGATCAGTTGCAGTCGATGCTCGAAAATCTGCAAATGGCGCGGCCCGGCGCTTCTGGCGGCGACGACGGCGACGACGACATGATGTCGGCGCTCGACGAACTGGGAGACGTGATCCGCAAACAACAGCAATTGCGTGACAAGACGTTCAAGCAGGGTCAGGACATGCGCCGCGATCGTCAGCGCAGTCAGCCCGGGCAAGGCGACCGCCAAATGGGCGATTTGCAGCAGAACCAGCAAGGCTTGCGGGATCGCCTCAACAAGCTGCTCGATCAGCTGCGTCAGCACGGCCTTGGCCAGCAGGGTCAGCAAGGAGAAGGCAGTGAAATGGGGCAGCTCGGAGGCGCGGGAGAAGCCATGGGCCAGGCTCAAGGCCAACTCGGCGAGGGAGACGCTGACAGCGCTGTCGACAGCCAGGGGCGCGCACTGGACGCCATGCGCAAAGGTGCGCAGGGACTGGCGCAATCGATGCAACAGCAAGGCATGGGTCCGGGCCCGAACGGGCGACCCGGCCGCGGCCAGGCGCGTGCTCAGCAGGATACCGATCCGCTCGGCCGGCCGATGCGCGGCCGCGATTATGGTGATGACGTCACCGTGAAAGTGCCGGGAGAAATCGACGCCCAGCGGGCGCGCCGCATCTTGGAGGAGCTTCGCAAGCGCTTTGGCGAGAGCTTCCGCCCGCAGCTCGAGCTCGAGTACATTGAACGGCTGTTGAAAGATTTCTGAGGCCGACGCGGCAGACTACAGGCGCAGCACCAAGGCTTCGCGCACGGCGCCTTTGATTTGATCAATCGAAAACGGCTTGGAAATCACATCATGCACGAGGGCGTCCAAACCGTGGGCACGCTCGCGTTGGTCGGCATACCCGGTCATCAGCATGATCGCGATGTCGGGATGGTTTCGGCCGGTCGCGAGTGCGAGTTCGATACCGTCGACCTTCGGCATCTTTACATCGCTCAGCAGCAAATCGAACTCGCCGTTCGGTTCGCTGAGCGCATCGAGAGCGGTCGCGCCGTCCCCAGATTCGGTGAGAACATGGCCGTCTTCGCCGAGCGCACGCACGAGGAGCTCGCGAAGCGTGTCGTCATCTTCGGCGATGAGGATTCTCGCCACTGTCTCACTTCGCTCCTGGAGCCGCTTCTTGTGCGCTCGCGAATCGCACCATCACGTCGATTGCATTTTCGGGTGGTGAGACAAAACGACTGCGGAAATCCAGCTTTTCGCCGGGCCCGAGAATGCTGCGGCTTGGAAGTGCAGTCCAAGTATAGACTTCCTGCCCCGCCGTGTCCCGCGCGGCAAACCGCAGGCGCGGCACCTCGGTCGGTTTATTGGTGATGCTGACGATCGTGCCTTCTATGACGAGCGCTGAGAGGCCCTCCTGCGACTCCTTCGAAATTTTCATGTTTTCGAATTTCAGGTTACGCAGGTTGACCGGCAGCCCCACCGCCGAAAACAGCGAAGCGGTCTGCGGAAAAAATCTCACGACCTCGCTGCGTGCGCCGATCAGCGCGACGTTGAAGGCAAACAACACAAGAATGATTGCAGTCCAGCGGGACGAACGGCGCGCCTGCTTGCGCCGTGCCTGCAATCGCTTGCGTCGAACGACGAAATTATCGATCTCGTCAGAATCCGGTGCTGCAACGTCGGCGGGTGCCGGTGGCGCAATCGGTGGCACCAGCGAGGGCGCATCGGCGATCGCAACTGGCTCGGGCGCAGGTACCTCCGCCGGTGCGGGGTTACTGTGCGCGGTCTCGGCATGGACTGCGTCGCTAGGCTCCGGAGATATCTCTGGGTCGCCTGCCGAGCCGTTGACTGGCTGATCGGGCCGAAGGACGCCGGTGAACCCTTCGGC
>JBATYN010000354.1:0-2028 GCA_049674125.1 Pseudolabrys sp.
CCTTAGGGTTCATCGGCATGGAAGTACTCACGATAGCCGAAATTAGGCGGATGAGAAAATCATGGCGTCGATGTCCGCTTTGGGTCAAAAGCGGACATTTGCGCTGCGAAATGCCATGTCCGCTTTACCCCCAATGGCGGACATGTGCGGTGCAACGAGGGATGTCCGCTTTGTGCCAATAGCGGACTCATGCAGCGCAAAAAAAGGATCGTTATTCAATCACTTCGTCGGCGGTGACGAGCAGTGTTTGCGGAATTGTGAGGCCAAGCGTCTTCGCTGCCTTCGCGTTGATGACTAATTCAAACTTGGTGGGTACCTGGACCGCAAGATCGTTGGGCTTTTCACCCCGGAGTATGCGGTCGACGTACGAGGCCGCTCCCCGAAGCAAATCGGGGACATCGACCCCGTAGGACATCAAGCCGCCCTCAGCGACAAAGAAACGATACGGGTAAATGGTGGGCAAACGGTATCGCTCAGCGAGCGAATAGATCGTTTTTCGATAAACGTTCATGGAGGTGTCAGACATGACGACAAGGCCGGCACCGGCTTCGCGACCAAGCTTCGTCATGAAGGCTTCGACTTCATCGACGCCGAGAACGGGGGCGTTAATCGCCTCGATCGCAAGCGCCGAAGCGGCGGATCGGAACGTATCCAAATAATATCGAGCATAGGGCGCGGTTTGTGGATTGAACAAGAACCCGATGCGGGAGACTCGGGGTGCAATCTCATGCATTAATTCGAGCCATTTTCCGATTACCGAGGCCTCAATATTGAGGAAGCCGGTGATATTGCCACCTGGATTTGCCAGGCTTGAGACAAATCCGCTGCCGACCGGATCGGACACCCATGCAAATACAATCGGGATTGTGCGGGTCGCCGCCTGCAACGCCGCGGTCGCGGGAGTGCTGATGCCGACAAGCACGTCCGGATTTAGTCGGGCCAGCTCCTGCGCGAACAGTCGCATGCGATCGACGCTGCCGGCGCCCCAGCGATAATCGATATGCACGTTGCGACCATCGATCCATTGCAGTTCAATAAGCCGCTTCCGAAATGCAGCGTCCCAAGCCTGCGCCTCCGGATCAGTCTCGGCGAGCGAACTCAAGACGCCAATACGCCGCATCTTCTCGGGATGCTGCGCGTGCGCCGCGATCGGCCACACAGCTGCTCCGGCAATAAATTTTGCAAGATCGCGCCGTCGCATTGTCCGTCCCCCAGAACTCAAGACTAAGCCAAGAGGCCGATTACAGCAGGGAAAAACGCCCGGTGGAACGGGGTTCAACAGTCATTTTGCGCAGCAGCAATTCGGCGGCCTGAAGTGTCGTAATGGATCAAAAGCAGACATGTGCAGCGCAAAAGCCATGTCCGCTTAACCCGACAGCGCCATGATGCGCGATTGCAATAAAGGGGCGCCCCAATTCGGGCGTCCTTTTCGGTTTACGCTGCCGCGAACGCATCAAAGGGAGATACAGCATATGTTGCGCACAGTATTTGCGATCGGAATTGCAGGTCTAATTTTTGCGGCCGGGTCCGAAACTACCCAAGCAGCACCGATCTCCCCGCTTCCTGCGGCTGCCGCCGCAGGCATCGATAATTTGACGGACGTGCAATGGGGGCGAAACTGCTGGCGTGACCGCTGGGGCCGTGTGCACTGTCGAGGTGGCGGCGGCTGGGGTCCTGGATGGGGTCCCGGCTGGGGCGGTGGGCGAAACTGCTGGCGTGACGGCTGGGGCCGTGTCCATTGCAGGAGGTGGTAAAACAGCACTGGCTGAAAGGGTCGGGTTACTCCCGGCTATCTGCGCGCCGCTCTGTCGGTGTGATCAATAACCAGAGGTCCGCTTTGGGTCAAAAGCAGACATGTGCAGCGCCCACGCCGATGTCCGCTAAGTGCCAATAGCGAACTTCAATCAATGCTTCTGGACGCAACTAATGGTTTCACCCCGGCGTCATACCTTTGCTCTTGATCACCGCTATGGCGTCCGGCGTTTTCAGGTAGTCGACGAGCGCCTTCGCGGCTGCGGCTTCCTTCGT
>JBATYN010000355.1:0-3272 GCA_049674125.1 Pseudolabrys sp.
TCGGCAAAATGCCGGCCGGGCCTCGACGCATCCATCGATACATATGTAATTGCGCCTGTAATTGTGCCGGTCAGCAGATGAGTACCGCAGCGTCCGCCAAGAACGTCAGACTTCTGGCGCGTAACGACCAAGGCGGCCGGCCCGATGGTGTGCAGGTTATCCTGCACAAGGGGCATGCCTTTATCGGCCACATGTTCAGCGACGGCTATTCAGTCGTGGACGTGCGCGACCCGCTCAATCCCAAGACCGTCGCATTTGTAGCCGCCCCGAAAAACACACGCTCGCACCATCTGCAAATCCATGGCGACATCCTGCTCGCCGTGAACGGCCCCAACATCTGGGCCATGCAGCAATATGCAACTCAACAGGATTATTACGCGAAGTCGCTCATCGACTCTGTGCAAACCGAACAACCGTTTGCCGCCGGCCTGCGCATTTTCGACGTGTCGGAACCGGCAAAGCCGCGCGAAATCTCGTTCCTCGCGATGCCCGGTTTCGGCGCGCATCGCATCTGGTGGGTTGGCGGACGCTACGCCTATGTCTCGGTCCATTTCGAAGGATTCATCGATCACGCACTGGCGATCATCGATGTTTCGGACCCTGCGAGACCGAGGCTTGCCGGACGCTGGTGGTTGCCGGGCATGAACCGCGCCGGCGGGGAGACGCCACCTGCATCATTCGGCAAACGGACCGCTCTGCATCACCTCATCAGCGCCGGAAATATCGGTTATGCCGCGTGGCGCGACGGCGGCTTCACAACCCATGATTTGAGCGACCCGCCAAATCCAAAGCTGCTCAGCCACTGCAACTATGCGCCACCCTTCGGCGGCGGCGCGCACACGCCACTGCCGCTGCCCAAACACAAACTGCTCGTGCTCGCCGACGAAGCCACCTCGTCAAATTGCGGCAATGGCATTGCGTATACGTGGCTGATCGACGTGCGCGAGCCATCAAATCCGGTTTCGATTGCAACGCTGCCCACCCCGGCCGAGGAAGATTTCTGCGCCAAAGGTGCGAAATTCGGCCCGCATAATTTGCACGAGAACCGCCCCGGCTCCCTGCAAACCGAGGATCTCGTATTCGCTACCTATCACAATGCGGGGTTGCGAATTTACGACGTCCGCGACCCGTTCCAGCCAAAGCAAGTCGGTTATTTCGTGCCGCCGCCGCCGGAAAGAATTGTCGATCAGCGGCCGAACCCCGCCAAAGTGATTCAATCCTGCGATGTCTACGTCGATCCAAACGGTGTGATGTACATGACCGACACCAACGCGGGGCTTTACATTCTGCAGTTTGAAGGCAAATAGCAGCATTCAGTTTGGAATGGAGCAATCGCCGTAATGACGAACAAATTCGGGCGCCTCGCCCTGCACATGTGGACGATCGACACGACACCGCTCGCCACCGCGCTCGATGCGGCAAAACAGGCTGGCTATGACGCAGTCGAATTGCGCCGCACCGACTTCAAGCGTTGCTTCGACACTGGCATGAGCAATGCCCAAGTCCTCGATCTTATTAAGAAGAGCGGCATTCCTTGTGGCGTGCTCGGAGTCGAATATGGCTGGTTGTTCGCCACCGGCGACGAGAGCAAGCGGCTATTTCAGGTTTTCCGCGAATCCTGCGAAATCGCTGTGGCGCTTGGCTGCGACACGCTGATGAGTGCGCCGGGTCAGGTGAACGGCCCTATCAAGGACGCCATCAAATATCTCAAGGATGCTGGAGATATTGCCGCCGAATACAAATTGAAACTCGCGATCGAATTCAATTCACAGCACGATGTGCTCAACAGCCTCGCCGTGCTGACCGAATTGATCGAGGGCGCGAACAAGCCGAATTGCGGCTACTTGATCGACGCCTATCATTTCACCCGCAGTGGCGCCGGCGGCCGTGGATTCGAGAGTGTGCCGGCCAACAAGATTTATTGCTTTCAGTACAGCGACCTGTCACCGAACCCGGTGACGGGAGTGCGGCGGCCAACCGACCGCCTTCCCCCTGGCAAGGGTGTGGTGAAATGGCGCGACATGCTCGGGCTATTGGCTGAAAAAGCCTATACCGGCTATCTCAGTTATGAGGCTCCCAATCCCGATCAATGGGCGCGTTCGCCCTATGACGTCGCGCGCGAGGGCGTCGAGCTCACCCGCAAACTATTGCGGGACTATGTCCCAAATTACGTCAGTTGAGGTTCATCATGGCAGAACAAGAACTTCCGCTCTTCCTCGGTCTGAACGATAAAACAGTCACCGACATTCCAAAGACCGTCGAGAAGCAGCGCTACATAACCAGCGTTGCACCCAAAGCCGCCAACCCGGGGAAATGGGTCGAACAGCCGCGGATGCCGATCCCGACTGGTGAGCACGCGGTCATCGAATGCCAAGGCAAGATTCACTCGGTCGCCGGCTATGCCAAACATCGCGTCGACCAGAATTTTCATCAGGTGTTTGACCCGAAAGCCGGGACATGGTCCCTGAAGGCGCCCTTCCCGGTGCCGTGCAATCACGTGGCCGGCGTTTCCATCGGTTCGAAGATCTACACGTTCGGCGGCTTCATCGAACAAAACCGCTGCCCGCACTCCAAGTGTTTTGTTTATGACACCGCAACCGATCAATGGGCGCCGATTGCGGGCCTGTCACGACCGCGTGGCGCGATGTCGGCCATCGTCCTCGAAGGCAAAATTCATCTGCTCGGCGGGCGCGATGTCCGTTCGGTGGAGTGGCACGAAATTTATGATCCTTCGACAGACAAATACACAATCCTCGGCGGCATGCGTGGCTCGACCGGCACGCAACCATTCGTCGGCCAGCGCGACCACATGGGCGTTGCAATCGTCGACGGGAAAATTCATGCCATCGCCGGTCGTATGGATTCGTATGACTTCAATACCGGACTCAATGCCGTCTACGATCCTAAAACCGATGGGTGGACATTCCGCGCGCCACTGCCGACGCCACGCAGCGGACCGTCTTGCGTCTACATCAACGGCAAGATTGTGGTCTTCGGCGGCGAGGCTACCGGCAAAGTGTTCGGCACGAATGAGGGCTACGATCCGAAAACGGACACCTGGGAGCAACTCACGCCCATGGCAATTCCGCGGCATGGCCTGCATGGCGCGACCTGCGCGGTCATCGGCAACATGGTGCATGTCCCCGGCGGCGGCCCTGTGCCGGGCGGCCAGGTGCAGGGCGCTTACCACGACGCCTTCACTTTCGGTTGACGCGCAAGGCAATGACGAAAACGAAGCGGCCGCCTGGTGGGCGGCCGCAGAGGTTTAAAAC
>JBATYN010000356.1:0-5946 GCA_049674125.1 Pseudolabrys sp.
GAGATGTGGTCAATGAACAGGACGCCATTGATGTGATCGATCTCATGCTGCAGGCAGGTCGCGAGCAGCCCTTCCGCCTCAATCTCTTGCGGCTTGAGCTCGAGGTCGAGGTATTTCACTTTCACCGACTTCGGCCGCTCGACCTCCTCGTAATATTCGGGAATCGACAAGCAACCTTCTTCGTAGGTCGCCTTTTCGTCGGAGGTCCAGACGACCTCCGGATTGATGAAGACCTGCGGCTGCTTCGGCTCGTCCTTTTTGGCGAGATCCATTGTGACGACACGTTGCGGCACGCCGATCTGAATCGCGGCGAGCCCGATGCCGGGCGCGGCGTACATCGTCTCGAACATATCGTCGACGAGCGCGCGCAGCGGCTTGTCGACAGCTTTTACCGCTTCCGATTTAAGCCGCAACCGCTTGTCGGGGATGATGAGGATGTCACGAACCGGCATGGGCGCGATGTAAGGGCAAGGGCTCACGCGGTCAATGCGCCTTTGCCCCTTGAGCCATCGGCATAATCGACTTACCGTTCGCCGTTCGTTCGCACGGCGCGACGAATCGCGCTAGAAGCACCCCATGTCAGAAACCGCACTCATTGCCCTCGGCATTCTTGGCGCGATCATCGCGATCGGGGTGGCCGTCATCATCGCACTGCAACTGCGCCCGCGCGCGCCGGTGGCCGATCCAGCCGCCGAGCAGCGCTTGACCGAGCTCAACGCCCGGCTCGATGCCATGGGAAGCTGGCTGCAAAACTCGCATGTTCAATTGCAGCAAGTCGTGAATACGCGGCTCGACGCGGTCTCGCAGAACCTCGGCGAGTCGATGAAAACTACGACCAAGAACACCACCGAACATCTGCAGCAATTGCATGCGCGGCTGGCGGTGATCGACTCGGCGCAGAAGAACATCACCGATCTGGCCACGACCGTGACGTCGCTGCAAAAGGTGTTCGACAACAAACAGCGCCGCGGCGCCTTCGGCCAGGGCCGCATGGAAGCGATCGTTGCCGACGGCTTGCCGCAGGGCGCCTATGAGTTCCAGTTCACTCTGTCCAATAATTCGCGTCCGGATTGCTGCATCCACATGCCGGACAACCGTCATCTCATCATCGACGCCAAATTCCCGCTGGAAGCGACAACCGCGTTGGAAACCGCCAAGACCGACGATGAGCGACTTCAGGCCACGCGCCAGCTGCGGCAGAATCTGGGCAAGCATATCGACGACATATCCGGGAAATATCTGATCAAAGGCGAGACGCAAGACGTCGCCTTTATGTTCATTCCCTCCGAGTCCATGTTCGCCGAACTCTATGATGCGTTCGACGATGTCTTGCAGAAAGGATACCGGGCCGGGGTCATTATCGTGTCGCCGTCTCTGCTCATGCTGGCAATTCAGGTTGTTCAGCAGATTCAGAAAGACGCGCGCATGCGCGAAGCGGCGGACAAGATTCTGAAAGAAGTCGGGCTGATGATCGATGATGTACAGCGGCTCAAAGAGCGCGTCGAGAACCTCGACAAACACTTCGGCAACGTCAACAAGGACATCGAGCAAATCGTCACGTCGGCTGAGAAAATTCTCAGCCGCGGCGAGAAAATCCAAGGCGTCGAATTCAGCGACGAACCACTAAGTGCCCAGATCATTCCCGCACCTATGACTCTCAAGCTCGGTACCAACGACTAGCCCAATGGCCGTTTCCCCCGACGCGCAGGCACGGCCGTCGTGGTTCGACGCGATGGCCGTCTACTGCAAGCCGCGCGTGCTGATCGTGATGTTCCTCGGCTTCTCGTCCGGCCTGCCGCTCGCGCTGTCGGGCGCGACATTGCTGGTGTGGATGCGCGAGTCGGGCGTCGACCTCGGGACAATCGGGTTGTTTGCGCTGGTCGGCACGCCTTACACCGTGAAATTCCTGTGGGCGCCGCTGACCGATGCCCTCGACGTCCCGCTGCTGACGCGCTGGCTCGGCCGCCGCCGGGGATGGCTGGTGTTCACCCAATTCCTCCTGATTGCCGCCATCATTTTCCTTGGTTCCTGCAATCCGGCAACGGCGCCGGGGCTGGTCGCTTTCGGTGCCCTTTTGGTTGCCGCAGCCTCGGCCACCCAGGACATCGTCGTCGATGCCTTTCGCGTCGAAAGCCTGCCCGAAAACGAGCAGGCCGCCGGTATGGCGGGTTACGTCGCCGCCTATCGCATCGGCATGCTGGTTTCCACCGCGGGGGCGCTTTTCCTGGTGAGCGCGATTGAAGCCCGCGGGTTCGACAAACAGGCGGCCTGGCATTGGGGCTACGTAGCAATGGCCGCGCTTGTGCTAATCGGCACTGTGACCGCGCTCGTCGCGACCGAACCAGAACGCTCCGCACAGGCCGCGGCCGCGCATGCCGGGCGAAAACCCTTTGCACGCGTCATCGAAGCCGCCGCAGGCGCTTTCAAGGATTTCCTGAGCTACGAGCTCGCCCTGGTGATGCTGGCCTTCGTAGTGCTGTTCAAATTCACCGACGCGCTTTCGGGCGCCATGACCGCGCCGTTCGTGATCGATCTGGGGTTCAGCCGCAACGAATATGCCGCAATCGTAAAGGGCGTCGGGCTCGCCGCGCTATTGCTTGGCGGCTTTGCAGGCGGATTTATTGCCCGTGCCCTTCCCCTTGCACCGAGCTTGTGGGTCGGCGCTATTTTGCAGTCTGTCGCCAATCTCGCCTTCACCGCTTTGGCCGTGGCTGGCGCGAATACAACGATGCTCGCATTTGCGATCACGGTAGAGAATTTCACCAGCGCCATTGGCACGGTGATGTTCGTCGCCTACCTGTCCGCGCTTTGCCAAAACCCGCTGCACACCGCGACGCAGTACGCACTGCTCACGGCGCTGGCCGCGGTCGGACGGACTTATTTATCATCCGGTGCGGGCTTTATCGCCGAGGCAACGGGCTGGCCGTGGTTTTTCGTAATTTGTGCACTGGCCGGCATTCCGAGCCTGGTGCTGCTTGCCTGGCTGCAGCGGCACGGGCATTTCAGGCGGCTTGAACCAAGGAAATCCTAGAACAGTGTGCGTTGCTTAATCGCAGCCGTCAGCGTGCCCTCGTCGAGATAATCGAGCTCACCGCCAACCGGCACCCCGTGCGCGAGCCGCGTGACTTTCACACTCGCGTCCTGCAAAAGCTCTGTGATGTAGTGCGCGGTGGTCTGTCCGTCGACCGTGGCGTTGAGCGCCAGGATCACCTCTTTCACCGGCGTCTCGTGCGCGCGCGAAATCAGCGTATCGATGGCGAGATCCCGCGGGCCGACGCCATCGAGCGGCGACAGCGTGCCGCCGAGCACATGATAGCGGCCGTTGATCGCGTGTGCACGTTCCAGGGCCCAAAGGTCGGCGACATCAGCGACCGCAACGATAATGGAACCATCGCGCTTGGTGTCGGTGCAGACCGTGCACGGATTTTGCGTATCGATATTGCCGCACACCTTGCAGATTTCGATTTTCTCCATTGCCGTTTCCAGCGCGGCGGCAAGCGGAGCCATGAGCAATTCGCGCTTTTTGATCAGATGCAACGCAGCGCGCCGCGCCGAACGCGGGCCGAGGCCCGGCAGGCGGGCCAACAGCTGAATCAGACGCTCGATTTCGGGTCCGGCAACGGCGGTGGGCATGTTCAACCTGTCATGGCGCGGCTTGTGCCGGGCATGACGACTGAGAGGCTTCGACGAAACATAGTTATCCCAAACCCAGTCCCGGCGGCAGGGGCAAGCCGCCGGTGACGGCCTTCATCTTTTCTTGCATCACCACTTCCGCCTTGCGCCGCGCATCAGCGTGCGCCGCGACGATGAGGTCTTCGAGAATTTCCTTTTCCGCAGGCTTTAAGAGTGAATCGTCGACTTTGACGCCCTTGAGGTCGCCTTTGGCGGACAACGTCACCGAGACCATGCCGCCTCCGGCCGTTCCCTCGACCTCGATTTGGTCGAGTTCGGCTTGCATGGCCTGCATCTTGGACTGCAGTTGTGCCGCCTGCTTCATCAGGCCCAGAAAATCCGCCATCACTCGTCCTCACTGTCGGGCAAAACGTCCGGCACAGGCTCGCCGACGTCCGAACTCTGCGTCACACCAACGATTTTCGCACCCGGGAAACGGTTGAGCACCGCCTGTACCAGCGGGTCGCTCTGCACGTCGCGTTCGATTTCGGCCTGCTGGGCATCAGCCTGCGCACGCATCGTCGGCGCGCCCTGCTCCTTGGAAACCACCACGATCCAGCGCTTGCCGGTCCAACCGCTCAGCTTGCGCTGAAGATCGTGCACCAGCGTCTTCGGCGCGCTCGCCTCAAGTGCGATCTCCAGCTGGCCGTCTTCACAACGGACGAGCCGCACATCGCGCTCCAGCGCCATCTTGGCGGCGATGTCGCGCTTTTCGGCAGCAAGCGCGATCAGCTCATCGAACGACCCGACGGAGAGAGTGGGTGCCGCAACCGTGGGTTCGTCGAGTTGTGCAACCGGGTCGTCTGCCGGGCGCGGCGATACTGCAACCGACGACCGCGGCGAGCTGCGCGGCGCTTCGTAGCGCGGGGAATAACTTTGCGCCTGCGCCGGACCGCCATTGCCTTGCGGTCGCGCGGGCGCTGAGGTGTTGTCGCTGAGCGTGCGAACCACTTCGTCGGGCGTCGGAAGATCGGCAGCATATGCGATGCGCACCAGCACCATCTCGGCCGCAGCAACCGGACGGCCCGAGGCCTGCACTTCGGCAACGCCTTTCAACAGCATTTGCCAGGCGCGCGATAGCACCCGCATCGACAATTGCGCCGCGAAAGCGCGGCCGCGCACACGCTCGGCCTCGGACAGAGAGACGTCATCCGCAACGGCGGGGACGACTTTGACGCGGGTGACGAAATGCGTGAATTCAGCGAGGTCGCCCAGCACGACCGCGGGATCGGCCCCGACGTCGTATTGATCCCGCAATTCTTTGAGCGCAACTGCGACATTGCCTTTCATCAAGGCCTCGAACAAATCGACCACGCGCACGCGGTCGGCCAATCCCAACATCTGCCGCACGTCTTCTGCACGCACCGGACCGGCGGCATGGGCAATTGCTTGATCGAGGAGTGAAAGTGAATCGCGCACCGAGCCATCTGCTGCGCGCGCGATCAAGGCTAAAGCGGCAGGCTCGACTTCGACCTTTTCCTGGATGGCGATATTTTCGAGATGTTTGACCAAAACGGCGGCATCGACACGGCGCAAATCGAACCGCTGGCAGCGGGAGAGAACTGTCACCGGCACCTTTCGGATTTCCGTCGTGGCGAAGATGAATTTGGCGTGCGGCGGCGGCTCTTCCAGCGTTTTGAGCAACGCATTGAAGGCCGCGCCCGAAAGCATGTGCACTTCATCGAGAATGTAGACTTTGTACCGCGCACTCATGGGCGCGTAACGAATGGCGTCATTGATCTGCCGCACGTCGTCGACGCTGTTGTGCGAGGCGGCATCCATTTCAAGCACATCGGGGTGGCGGCTTTCGATGATGGCCTGGCAATGCACGCCCATCACCGGCATCTTGATGGTGGGTTCCTTCACAGAACCGTCCGGCAGTTCGTAATTCAGCGCGCGCGCGAGAATGCGCGCAGTCGTGGTCTTGCCGACGCCGCGCACGCCGGTGAGGATCCAGGCTTGCGGAATGCGACCGCTCTCGAATGCATTCGAGACGGTCCGCACCATGGCGTCCTGCCCGATAAGGTCATCAAAGCTGGCCGGCCGGTATTTGCGCGCAAGGACGCGATAGCCCTCGGCCGATACATCGGCCGGGACAGAACCGCCAGCAGGGGATTTTCTGGGCTCGCTCATCGTGCCATCCGCTTCGCCGCCGCGCCGCGCGCGCGGCCTCATTGCGAACGTATCGTGGAATTGGTGGGAGGCTGACGAGCGACCCGAACCGCGCTCGTTAGGGCTGCTTCCTTCCGGACCTGACCCGGTTGGCGAGTGGCT
>JBATYN010000357.1:0-2278 GCA_049674125.1 Pseudolabrys sp.
GCCGCGACGGCCTCCGCGTTCGGCGTGAATAGCGCCGGGTGGGAAAACTCGACCGGAGCCGCGTCGTTCGGCGAGATGATCACCCGCATCCCGATCCGCGTCTTGTCGAACAGCTTCTCCGCAAAGCCGAAGGGCATGCGTATACAGCCGTGCGAAGCCGCATAGCCGGGCAGCGGCCCGCCGTGAAGTGCGAGGCCGTTCCAGGTGATTCGCTGCATGTTCGGCATCCAGGCATCGTCATACATGCTCGAGTGGTGGTCCTTGTCCTTCTCGATGACGGCGAAGACGCCGGCTGGCGTCTCGCGTTCCTTGATGCCGGTCGATACCGGCGCGCGGAGGATCCAGCCCTCGGCGTCGTAGAAAGTGACTTGCTGGGTCTTGAGCGACACGATCGCCATGATCGGCTCGCCTGCCTCGCGTGCCGCCGCCGACTCTTTGGGTGGCCCGGGGCGCGGTTGCGTGGCCGCAGAGTCGGCGGTCAACGCGGTCAGTGCGGCTATCGCCGCGAGCGTCACAATGGCGGCAGGCCCGCAGCGCCGCATAGCCACGGTAGATTGCGCCGTCGTAAATCGATTTACCATGTCATGCCCGGTTGGAATGCGTGTCCGCGTTTGCGTCGATCGAATGTTAAATCGCGATGTCTGGATAACCAACAGCCAACACCATACGCCGCCAATTCGTTCCTGGGGACTATCACACGTTCGGTAGCAATTCTCTCATATACGACAGCGAGTGTACGAACGAAGGGTGGCTCGCGGCTGAAATTGGCACTTAGCGGACATTCTCGTGCCGCCAATCAATGTCCACTTTTGGAGGTAAAGCAGACATTTGCCCGCACGTGTTGCGATGTCCGCTAATAACTCACAAAGGGAAGGCCGTTGCGCGCGGGCGGGAATAAGAACGGCCCGTGTGTCGCGAGCATGTCGCGTGGAGTTGCCGGGAAAGGTCGGGAACCGTTGAAAAGCAACGAGAACAAACTGCAACACGAGCAACATGAAAACTGCCAGCGTCGATCAGACGCCAGCCGCGTTTCTGTTTGTGTTGCAATGGGTTGAGTCTGGCTGGGGAACTAGCAGCCACACTACCACAACAAAAAGCAACAAAACCAATATCATAGCTTAGTATGAAAAATGCAGATACCGCCAAATATACCGTCAATTTCATAGCGGGGTCAGTCGACCCAGCCTACCGAACTGAGTTCGAAAGACACGCCGCTCGCCGTTGCAGCATCATCCGCACACCAAAATCTATGACACCTGATCATCAAGGCTATTCAACGTTCCGTGCGTTGCAGCGTTTTTTGCTTGTTGCGTGATCGGCTGATGTCCGCTTTACCCCCGAAAGCGGACATGCGCAGTGCAGCTAGGCATGTCCGCTTTGTGCCAATAGCGGACATTCCAGGGAGTGCATGAGGTAAGTTACTTGACCTTTTCCCAAACAACGATGCCCACGCCTTCACGACCATCGATTGGGCTTTTGTTGGGTGCAGTTCTTATCGTTAGGGTGCTGCCTTCTAAAGTATAGAACCTGACCTGATCGCTTCCGGCTCGAGCGCCATTCCACGAAATGTCAACGTGGTGGATGACCTTGCCACCGTCTATCGTGTAAGTCCCGGCGTAAGCGATCATTGATTTATGTAGTTTGACGCGTTCTTCATCGGTCGGGGCTTCTTCTTGCGGCTTAATGCGATCACCAGCGACGAGAATTGTGTACATGCGGCCATCACTTGAATAGCCGAGGAAGCCTTCCGGGTGTTCACCAAGCTGGTTGTAGCGCTCGCTCGTCCCCGTTACCTCGCGTACAAAAGATTTCAATTTCCAAGTGCCGACTAGAGGGTTGTCATCTGCTGACCCACTAGTCGGAACAATTACGAGCGCCAATGCCACAACGGCAGTGAGCCCTTTCACAGCGTGCCAATTGATTTTCATTGAGCCTCCTACGCCGGTAGCGCCCGGCGCTTTCGGCTGTGCAACTTGGGGATTGAGGTCAGCAATCCACAAAATATATCTTGCAAAGAATTACCGAACAAGAACGCTCGTTCTGCTCAAGGGCACCAATGTTCGCCTTGGGTCAAAAGCAGACATTTGCAGCGCAAACCGGAATGTCCGCTAAGTGCCATAAGCGGACATCGACCCGGCTTCGCCGATGTCGGCTAGCCTCTCATGGGCCTGACGTTATAATGTCAGAGGAGGGAACAGGGGCTCACGTGGTATTATTGATTGCATCTACGCTGTACACATTGCCGCCGGTCGCGCTCGGGCGCTATTCGACCGTTCAA
>JBATYN010000358.1:0-9249 GCA_049674125.1 Pseudolabrys sp.
CCTGGCCCGGTGCGCGGGGTTTCTTCGACGCCAAAACGTTTCTTGGCGACTTCGCCGGCCTTGCGTTTGGATTCTTCGTCGTGTTTGCGACGATCTTCTTCATCGCGCTTGCGCGCGTCGGCGGCTTCGCGCTCGCTACGGTCAACCGATTCACGGCTGGCGCGGCGGCGCGCTTCTTCTTCGGCAATCTTGCGCTCTTCGGCCTCGCGGACACGAGAGTCCGCAAGGGCGTGCGCGCGTGCGCTACGCTCCTCTTCAGTCAATGTACGCAGCACAACACCCGACGGCTTTGGCTTAGCTTCCGCTTGCGCCAGGCCTGCGCCAGTAGCAGCAGCGGGCGCTGCGACCTTCGCCTTACTAACGGGCGCCTTTTTCGTTTCTACCGGCGGTGCGGGTTCGGGCTTGGCTTCACCGGGGCCACCAGCGAAACGGCGTTTGACCTTTTCGACGACAACCTGCTTGCTGCGGCCATGGCTGAAGCTCTGCCGCACCACACCCGTTTCGGTGCGCGGCTTGAGCGTCAGCGTCTTGCCGGAGACGCTCAGTTTCTTTTCGCCAGGGTTCTTCGTTTCGCTCATTCCGTACTGTGTCCTTATGCGCCTTCCGTCGGCGCATGCGCGCTAACTGCATCGGGCGAAAATCCGGTCCGAAAGCGCGTCAAACGCGCCGCGCGCGTCAGAAAAGTCTCGCTTCCCGGCCCGGCAAGCAGGGCTGCATGTACCACATTTGGCCGGTTGAGTGCCAAATCCAATTGGGCGCCGGTAAAGGCATCGATCATCGCGATTTCGCGCGATTTTCCGGCGGTATTGCGGCGTAAAGCGCCCGCCAGCTTGCGCTTGCCATCGTCGCTGGCATCAGAGGCGTGGATCAGCGCGAGAGTGCTATCCTGGCCGAGAGCGGCTTCCACCTTGGAAAAACCGCCGACCACCGTGCCGGCTTTGCCGGCAATTGCTAGAGCGTCGAGTGCTGCGCTTTCAATGAGCGCTTCGGTTTGCGCTGCCAGATCTGCGGCGACGCGAACCTCCCGCTTGAAACCGCGGGCGAAGACGTTGCGCTTGGCCGCATCTTCGATCGCCGCGCGGGTCGCCGTGATCCAGATGCCGCGGCCCGGCAGCTTGCGCTTGACGTCCGGCACTGCATCGCCGGCTGGTCCCACAACGAAGCGGATCATTTCCGCCACCGGTTTAAGTTCGCGGGTGAGCGCGCAGGTACGCTCAGTCTCCGGGGAGACTTTGGTCGCCCCGCGATCGAGTTCGCTGTCCTGCGCAACTGCCAGCATTGCTACTGTCGCTCTCCTTTAGGCCTGTGGCTGCGTCGTCGCTTCTTCGGATGCTGCTTCGGCGGCCGGCGGTGGCGCAAGTTCGGCCTCCGTTACCCAGCCAGCCTGTAGCCGCGCCTGCATGATCATGTTCTCGGCGTCCTCACGCGAAATGTTGAAGCCGTCGAGGAAGCCCGGCTCGTGCTTGGACTCGCCGTCCTTGCGCTCGGTCCAGCCGGTGAGATCGTCGGTGGCACAGCCGGCGAGATCCTCGATCGTCTTGACGCCGTTCTCGCCGAGGGCCACGAGCATCTTGGTGGTGACGCCGGGCACCTCCTTGAGTTCATCTGCAACGCCAAGTTCAACACGCTTCGCGTCGAGTTCCGCTTCCTGCTTGTCGAGATATTCTTTGGCGCGCTCCTGGAGCTCGCGGGCCGTATCGGCGTCGAATCCCTCAATGCTGGCGATTTCCTTTTCGTCCACCAGCGAGAGTTCCTCGATCGAACCGAAGCCTTCAGAGGCCAGCAGTTGTCCGACCACTTCGTCGAGATTAAGCGCCTCGACGAAAATCTTGGTGCGATTTTCGAATTCGGCCTGACGGCGCTCGGATTCTTCCTGTTCGGTCAGGATATCGATGTCCCACCCGGTAAGTTGTGACGCCAGCCGAACATTCTGTCCGCGTCGTCCGATCGCCAGCGACAGCTGCTGGTCCGGCACCACAACCTCGATGCGCTCCTTGTCTTCGTCGAGCACGACCTTGGCGACTTCCGCGGGCGCCAGCGCATTCACCACGAATGTGGCGATGTCCGGCGACCATGGAATGATGTCGATCTTCTCGCCTTGCAGTTCGTTCACCACCGCCTGCACGCGTGAGCCGCGCATGCCGACGCAGGCCCCGACCGGATCGACCGAGGAATCGCGCGAGATTACTGCGATTTTCGCGCGTGATCCGGGGTCGCGCGCAACAGCTTTGACCTCGACAATACCGTCATAAATTTCCGGCACTTCCTGCGCAAACAGTTTGGACGTGAATTGCGGGTGTGTGCGCGAGAGAAAAATCTGCGGGCCGCGTGGTTCACGCCGCACGTCGTAGATATAGGCGCGGATACGGTCGCCGTTACGGAATACTTCACGCGGCAACAATTCGTCGCGGCGAACGATTGCCTCGCCGCGGCCGAGATCCACCACGACGTTGCCGTACTCAACACGCTTGACGATGCCGTTGACGATATCGCCGATGCGATCCTTGTATTCGGCATATTGCCGGTCGCGCTCGGCCTCGCGCACTTTCTGCACGATCACTTGCTTTGCCGACTGCGCGGCAATGCGGCCATATTCGAGCGGCGGTAGCGGGTCGGCTATCGTGTCGCCGACTTGCGCAGCGGGGTGCCGTTTGCGCGCTTCTTCGAGCGTGATTTGGTTGGATGGGTTCTCGACTGCCTCGACCACCAGCATGTGGCGGGTGAGGCGGAGATCGCCAGTTTTTGGCTCAATCTCGGCGTGCACCTCGGTTTCCGCGCCGTAACGCGAACGCGCGGCCTTGGCGATGGCGTCTTCCATCGCCGCGATCACGATTCCTCGGTCAATTGCCTTTTCACGGGCGACGGCGTCGGCGATCTGCAAAAGCTCGAGCCGGTTGGCGCTAACTGCCATAGCTCACTCTCCTCCTCTGGCGGCAGGCCTCTGCGGCCGATGCCGTGATTGTCTCTCTACTCTGCGTTCTTCCTTCCGCGCTTCGCGTGCTTCGCGTTTTGCGGACTTTTCTCGTCGTAAAGCTTCGATCACCAGTTCGTCGGTGAGCACAAGCTTGGCTTCGCTCATTTCATCGATGGGTAGCCGGACTTCCGCTTCTTCGCCATCGACAGCGTCGTCGCGGCGAATGCGTGCATCATCGCCTTCGATGGCGAGGAGCACACCACGGAACCGCTTACGGCCATTGACCGGAATTTCCATTTCGACTTTGACCAGATGGCCGATGTAGCGCTCGAAATCCGATTTGCGGACCAGCGGCCGGTCAATGCCAGGCGAGGAAATCTCCAGCCGATAGGCGCGCTCGATTGGATCGGCCATATCGAGCACCGGCGAAAGTGCACGAGAAATGGTCTCGCAATCTTCCACGATCATGCTGCCGTCCGGCCGCTCCGCCATGATTTGGACGGTGCATCCTTCGGCGCCGGAAACACGCACCCGTACCAACCGGTAACCGAGCTGCTCAATCACCGGCTCGGCGATCGCCGCGACACGCGCGGGCAAGCCCGGCTCAATGATGAGCCGCGGTTCACTCGGCGCGGCATTTGAAGCCGCATTGGTCTGCGCCGTATCGTCTAAGGCCATTTGGTAACAAAAAAGAGCGGGCCCCGCAGGACCCACTCTCAAAACCCATTCGGTTATGAGGGTGTCTAGTAACGTTGAGAAATATAGCGATTTTGCGAAACCATGCAAGGGCGCCGCCGGATTAACGACTAACCCTTCCTTCAGAATCTGCCCTTAAATTTGCGTAAAACCGCCGGTTCGCCAAATTTTTTAGCGTTTTGCAGGTTCCGTATGGGTGTTCCCGTCTCGCTGCTGCCCGAGTTGGAAGACGTCGTCCAGCACGGGTCGGCGGATAGGCGCGCCGAAACATTGCGCCGCATTACCACCCTGTTTCTTGACGGTGCGCCCAGCTTCAACGCCGAACATGTCGCGCTCTTCGATGATGTTATCGGCTGTCTTGTCGTAGAGATCGAGGCCAAGGCGCTGGCGGAACTCGCGCGCCGGATCGCACCCATTCCGAATGCGCCGGCCGGGGTGATCAGTGAGCTTGCCAAGAACGATGATATTGAAGTGGCGGGCCCCGTGCTCAAGCAAGCAAACCTGCCCGATCCCGACTTGCTGCGCATTGCCGAAACCAAGGGTCAAGCGCACCTGCTTGCCATGTCGACGCGGCGTCGGATCAGCGAAGCGCTATCGGACATCCTGGTTGAGCGAGGCGACCGCGACGTGGCGCGCACGATTGCCAACAACCAACATGCGCAGCTGTCGGTCAACGCATTCACCACGCTGGTGAAGCGTGCAGAAGAAGACGGTGTGCTGGCCGAGAAGGTTGGCATGCGTACCGACATTCCGCCGCGGCTATTCCGTCAACTGCTGATGCAGGCGAGCGATATGGTGCAGCGGCGCTTGCTGGCCAAAGCCAAACCGGAAACCCAGTCTGAAATCCGGCGCATTCTCGCGCAAGTCACCGACGAAGTTGCTGCGAAGGCTGCGCCTCGAAATTACACCGCCGCAATTACGGCTGTGCGCGCCCTTCATAAAGAGCGCAAGCTCGGTGAAGCCGACGTCGCCGAATTTGCCAAAGGTGGAAAATACGAGGAAACCATAGCCGCGCTCTCAACTTTGTGTGCAGTTCCGGTCGAGGTGGTCGACAGGCTCATGAATGGCGAGCGCGCCGATCCGGTACTGATCCTCGCCCGCGCAGTTGGATTTAGTTGGCCGACAGTGAGGGCGGTTCTTAATGCGCGGCCTGGCGCAAAACCGTCATCGCAGACGCTCGATGTCGCGCGCGAGAATTTCGACCGCCTGACGGCAACTACTGCGCAGCGCGTCGTGCGCTTCTGGCAGGTGCGGCAAGGCACTGGCGACAACTAGACACGCCGGAAGATGAAATATGCCGGGCAGCGCCCCTCGCGCTTTGCCTTCGCCTCGTAGCGCGTTCCGGCAAAATCTGACCAAGGCTGGCGCCAATCATTGGCGCATTGCGCGGTCCAGAGAAAGTCTGGCGACCGCAGCACGCGCGCCAATGCATATGCGGCATAATCTGCGATGTCGGTAGCGAAACGCAATTCTCCATTTTGTCTCAGAATGCGCGCGAGTCGAGGCAGAGTTTCGTCCTGAATGAAACGCCGCTTCCAGTGTCGCCGCTTCGGCCACGGATCGGGATAGAGAAGATCGATCCGCGACAGCGAGGCAGCAGGGAGCCAGTCGAGCAATTCGCTCGCGTCGCCGAAATAAAGACGGATATTTGCCAGGGCATCGTCTTCAATCGCAACCAGCGCCTTGGCCATCGCATTGACGAATGCATCGGTGCCGATGAAGCCCACGCCTGGAAGCGCCTTCGCTTGCGCAATCAAATGCTCGGCGCCGCCAAATCCGATTTCGAGCCGCACGTCGTCGACGGGACCCGCAAACACTGCACGCAGATTGGCCGGTGCGGAAGTGGCAAGATCGAGCGCGAGCCGTGGCAGCAATGTGTCAAACAGGGCTTGCTGGCGCGGCTTGAGCGGGTGCCCTTTGCGGCGGCCAAAAAAAGCGCGTTGAGATAATGATCTGTCGTGATCCATCTGTCGTCATGCCCGGCGTTGTTCCGGGCATCCACGTCTTGCTTCTTTGCAACTATCAAAGACGTAAATGGCCGGGACAAGCCCGGCCATGACGAAGTCTAGTGGATGCGCCCCCACATGGGGGCGAGCCGAAGCGAGAGTTACTTCACGGCGCTCCGGATTGCGGAAGCGAGGTCAGTCTTTTCCCAGGAGAAACCGCCGTCCTTGTCCGGCGCTCGCCCGAAATGGCCATAGGCTGCCGTGCGCTTGTAGATCGGCCGGTTGAGCTTGAGCGTGCGGCGGATATTGGTCGGGGTAAGGCGGAAGAGCTCGGGCAAAACTTTTTCGAGCTTCTTCTCGGCGACCTTGCCGGTGCCGTGCGTGTCGACCAGCACAGACATCGGGTCCGCCACTCCGATCGCGTATGCGACCTGGATGGTGCAACGTTCGGCTACGCCGGCGGCGACCACGTTTTTGGCGAGATAACGCGCGGCATAGGCGGCCGAACGGTCGACCTTGGTCGGGTCTTTGCCAGAGAAGGCACCACCACCATGCGGCGCGTAGCCGCCGTAGGTATCGACGATGATCTTGCGGCCGGTAAGGCCACAGTCGCCATCAGGTCCGCCAATCACGAAATTTCCAGTCGGATTGACCAGGAAGTCCGATGGCCTCTGTGGCATCCAGCCCTTTGGCAATGCCGATTCCACGGCGTCGGAGATCATCTCCTTGATCAAGCCAGGCGTATATTTTCTGCCATTGCGGCTCTGTGCATTGTGCTGCGTGGAAACCACCACCTTGGTGCAACCGACGGGTTTGCCATCGACGTAGCGGATGGTGACCTGGCTCTTGGCATCGGGCTGCAGATCGTAAAGCTGGCCGTTCCGGCGTTTGTCAGACAGCACTTTCAGGATCTTGTGCGCGAAGTAGATCGGCGCCGGCATGAACGAGTTCTTTTCGTAGACTTCGCTTTCGGTGCAGGCGAAGCCGAACATCATGCCCTGGTCGCCAGCGCCTTCTTCCTCGCCGCCTTTTTTCTTCTTGGCATTCACGCCCATCGCAATATCAGGCGACTGGCCGTGTAGCAGCACTTCAACGTCAGCGCCGTAATAGGAAAATCCGTCCTGGTCGTAGCCAATGTCCCTGACCACGTCGCGTGCAATCTTGGTAATCAACTCGCGATCGACCACGGCCTTGTCACCGTGCTTGCGAAATAGCGGCGCTTGACCGCGGCCTTCGCCGGCAATGACGATCTTGTTGGTGGTCGCAAGCGTTTCGCAGCCGAGCCGCGTGTTCACCTGGCTGTCATCGGCGATGCCGAGTTTGATGTCGTTTTCGAGAAACGCGTCGAGCACCGCGTCGGAAATCTGATCGCAGACCTTGTCAGGATGGCCTTCAGAAACAGATTCGCTGGTAAACAGAAAATTGGTGTGAGCCACCGCTACAACTCCTCAAGTGGCGCGGACGTACTGCCGCGTCGTGTCATGTCCGGGTGGTTCTTGCAGTGGCGGCGAAGCAGGTCAAGATGCGGGCAGCGGTGGGCAGATCCCTCGAAAACGTTGGGATTTGACCCCTTAAATCATTCGGTTCCGGCGATCTGCTCGACCAAATCCACGATGCGTCGGCGCAGCTTGCTATTCTTTATGCGCATAAACGCCTTGGTGAGAGAAAGGCCATCGGATGTCGCGAGAAAGTCGGCGACATAGGCCGGCGACGGCGCTTCGCTCATGCCGCCGGTATGGCCCGGTGAATGCGGCGCGCCCTCAAAGAAAAATGAAACCGAGACCTGCAGGATTTGAGCGATCTGTTGCAACCGGCTGGCGCCGATACGGTTCGTTCCCTTCTCGTATTTCTGGACTTGCTGGAAAGTGAGGCTGAGGGCATCGCCGAGCTTTTCCTGACTCATGCTCAGCATCATCCGACGCATGCGCACGCGCGAGCCGACGTGCTTGTCGATCGGATTTGGCACCTTCTTAGCCATCGATATCTCCTGTGCCCCCATTTTTAGGCGTAGTTGTCACAAGTGAAGGTGCCAATGCAATCCGCGAATTCCCTGTAATCGGGAATGACAGTGTAAATAAGTCATAGATTTCAGCAGGTTTTTGTATGCCGATAATTCGACATTCGACGTAGATCGTGGCCCACACTGCGTTTTGCGCGGGCAACAACTTTCCTAATACGTAATTGGCATGCTCAATCTATGCGCGAAGCCGGCGTCGCCCCACAATGACCAGGCTGACGACCAACACGAGAATCAGGAAATAATTGCCGTAGCTCACATAAACGGTTGGTTCGATTGCGGCCGGCAGCCGCGCATCAAGCACGCCTTCGACGCCCAACGGTAATGCGTTAACGATCCGCCCAACGGGATCGATGACTGCCGAAATTCCGGTATTGGCAGCGCGCACCAGCGGCAGACCCTCGGCAATAGCCAGAACGCGCGCCTGTTGGAAATGCTGGTAGGGGCCCGTACTGATCCCGAACCACCCGTCGTTGGTCACGTTCACCAGCCAGCCCGGCCGCTCCCCAGGTGGCACTGCGGCGCCAGGGAAGATCGCCTCGTAGCAAATCAGCGGCAGCATTTTCGGAGCGCCGGGAAGGTCGATGGCGCGCCTGCGATCGCCCGACATAAAGCCGCCGGCAACTTTAGTGAGTTGCATCATGCCAATCCGTTCCAGCAGCCGCTGAAACGGGAGATATTCGCCGAAGGGAACCAGATGAACTTTGTCGTAGATGTCGCGGATCGAGCCATCGGGATCGATCACATAAATTGAATTATAAGCTTGCGGGTTGTGCGCGCTCGCATTCGACGCCGCGCGCACTGCTCCGGTGATCAATACGGTTGACGGTTTTAGCAAACCGGCAATCTGAGCCAGCGCATCCGGCTCACGAGTGAGGAAAAACGGAAACGCTGCCTCCGGCCAGATCAAATGCGTTATGTCGTGTACGCCGTTCGACTGCGGGCCGGTTGCGCGGTCGGACAGGCGCAAGTAGCGATCCATCACCTGCGCTTTTGCTGAATAGTTGAATTTATCGTCTTGCGGCAGGTTGGGCTGCATGATCCGCAGCTTGACCCCGCTGACGTATTCAGTCGGATGCGACCATAATCTTGTCGCGCCATAGCCGAACGCCACCGCCAGCAGAACGACACCTATGAACAGCGGCCGATATGGATGCCGCGTATCGGCTTTGTCGTCGGCGGTCACCGCCGGAGTTGCGCAAATGGCGATGCAGAAAAACGTGAGAGTCCAGACACCGACCAGAGAGACGCTCTGCGCGAGCGCCAGGGGCTCGGTGAGTGCATAACCGAATGTGTTCCAGGGAAATCCGCTGAGCAGATGTCCGCGGAGCCATTCGGTAATGGTTAGCGCGGCGGCCAGCGCCAGCACCCGTTCGGGCCCGCGCACCCACATCAGGCGCGCAATGGCCAGGCCCAGTGCCGTGTAGAGCGCGAGATAGGCCGGCAATCCGGCGACGGCGAGCGGCAGCAGCCATCCGAATGTCTTCACGTCGACCAGAAAGGCGTAGCCGATCCAGTACAAGCCTGCGAGAAAATAGCCGAAGCCAAAAAACCAGCCGGCAATTGCCGCCGTTATCGGACCGCTCCATCGGCCTGCGGCGGAGCCGTCAATCAGCCAGACCAGCACCGGAAATGTCAGAAACAGAATCGGCCAGGCGTTGAAGGGTGCTATTGCC
>JBATYN010000359.1:0-2759 GCA_049674125.1 Pseudolabrys sp.
TATCTAGTGCGTCCCTGCCGGCCGAGTGGCGGGAGTTGTATGTAATGTTGGGCTCGTCGTCGGCTGCCCTTATTGGCTTACTTTTTGTTGCGACATCACTGCATCTTGCAGAAATCTCGAATGAAGAAGTCTTTCGACTGCGAGCGGAATACACGACGCTGATCCTAGTCAGTACGCTGTTGGACGCGACTGCTATCTTGGTGCCACAGCCGATGCGGGTGCTCGGCGTCGCGCTGCTGGTCATTAATTTTTGGGGCCTTTCGTTTCCACTCACACTACTTTCAAGGGCGCTCAAAATTCCGGGCGCACGGGGTCGCGGCGGCTTCTCCGTCCACCGCTCGGAGTTTTTCATTGCTGCCTATTGCCTCGGCATTGTAGGTGCAGCGGCCGTCGCTGCCGGTAGAGAGTGGGGTATGTACGGCGTGACCATATCCTATGCGAGCTTGCTCATTGCCTCGATATGGAACGGCTGGATGATTATGCAGGGCATCGGACGGGATGAAAGAAACCGTTCGAAAGAAAAGTAGGCCCCCGGAGGATGTCCGCTTTGGGTCAAAAGCAGACTTGTGCAGCGCAAAACGGCATGCCCGCTTTACCCCCGAAAGCGGACACGTTCGGTGCAAAGAGGGACATTCCACGACTCACTCAATCACCTCATCAGCGATGGACAACACGGCAGCCGGGATCGTGAGCCCCAGACTTTTTGCCGCCTTTCGATTGAGCACGAACTCAAATTTTGTGGGCTGAAGCACTGGCAGATCGGCGGGCTTTGCGCCCTTAACAATGCGAGCAGCGTAGGTGCCGATAAGACGATAAGTGTCGGGTAAATCATTTCCATAGCTCATCAGACCGCCAGAAACGACGGACTCCCGCAGTGAATAAATCGCAGGGACGCCGTTTTGCGCCGCCAGTTCGGCAAGCCTGTCTCGGGCAGCTGCAAAAAAAGCATCGGCGGGCACCAACAGCGCGGGGAGGCGCTTCTCAACAATGGATTTGAAAGCTGCAACAAGCTCCGAATCATTTTTGGCTTCCAAAAACTGGACGTTTAGGCCAATCGTCCGCGCTGCCGCCTCTATATCCTTTCGCTGACTCGCGGCAGTTATGCTGTCCGGGTTCAAGAGTGCGCCAACACTGGTTATTCCCGGCTTTACGTCTCGCAACAGACCAAGGCGCTTTGCCTCGATCACCGCATTTAAGTTGCTAACGCCTGTAACATTGCCGCCAGGCCGACTTAGACTTGTAACAAGCCCGCCCGCAACGGGATCGCCAATGAACACCGCAACGATGGGAGTGGTGTGAGTAGCCGCGGCCGCTACTTTGGCAGTCATATCGCCGCCGACTGATATCAACACCGCGGGCTGCCGAGCCAATAGATCTGAAGCCTGTGCAGTGAGACGCTCGTAATGGCTGTCCGCCCACCTGTAGTCGACGGTGACGTTTTGCCCCTCGACTATACCGTGTTCAGCCAAACCCTTGCGAAAGGCATCCACCAGATGGGCGCTCTCCTTGGCCGACCGCGCGCTCAGAAATCCAATTACCGGTTTGTCCGAGGTCTGCGCGCGCGCAGCGAGCGGCCAAACGGCTGAACCGACAATCACTTTAATGAACTCGCGCCGCCTCATTGCCACCTCCGAGGCTCAAGACGCGCCATCGTATCGCGTCAAATCAGCAGACTGGAAGGGGCTGTAGTGCAAAGTGGAATGTCCGCTAAGTGCCAATAGCGGACCATCCCCTTGTCCGCAGTCAATCTGCACACCAAAATAAGCCATTCCATTGCCAAAGACTGTGGGGGCGCAAAACATGAAGTGCATTCTTGTTGCTGGTGCAGTGGTTTTGATGGCGTGGTTGTCTTCATTCGTTCCACATGCCCAGGCCACACCATGTCTTATGATAACGCTAACAGGCACTCAGGGAGGTCCGCCCGCCTTCAAAGGTCTGGCTGGGCCCGGAACACTCGTGCGCTACGGCGAAGACAGCAACGATTGTTCCGCCGTGAAGCTGCAGTTTGATGCTGGCCGCGGCACCGTGATGCGGCTCGCAGAACTGAACATTTCGCCCGAGCAACTGAATGCTGTTTTCTTCACGCATATGCACACCGACCATACGGAGGGCTTCGCAGATCTCGTGACGCTGCGTTGGATGTTTTTTGGCGCAGGCCCCAAGATTGACGCGGTCTGCAGCTCCGATGTCGTTTCAACATTAGGTTTCACAATCAGCTGTCAAAAATTCACCGCGCACGTGGCAGATTCCTTTATTCAATCTGGCGAAGTCACGCAGCGTCATTCGGAGATCAAAGAACGTACTGCCGGCGGGCCGGCGGACCTGATCAACACGATCACTTTTGGGGCGAAAGACGATCCGCAAATCGTGTGGACTGCTGGCGACGTTAAAGTCAGCGCAATTCGTTCAACACATATTGCTGGCCATGTGTCTTATCGAGTGGATACGCCTGCCGGAAGTGTGGTGATCGGCGGAGATGCTGGCAATGATGTGCCACTGCCGCCGCGATCTTCGTCTGCATCCGAACAGGTGGAAAGGTTTGCCAAGGGCGCGGACGTGATCGTGCATTCCACCATTCATCCTATTATGGGCCCGGATAAGGGCAGCGGTTTCTTCCCACACGCCTATTTTCGGCAGAGCAATGCGTTCGATCTTGGGGCAATGGCCAAACGTACGGGCGCAAAATATCTCATGCTAACGCACATGATCCCGCCGCTCGGCGCGGAAAAACAGGGACCATTCAAAATTCCGGGCGGCCC
>JBATYN010000360.1:0-3631 GCA_049674125.1 Pseudolabrys sp.
CCTATGCCGAGCCGCCGGAATATACAGGTGGTCCGGTTTGCCATACCGAGCGGCGGCAAGTGTGGGACGGGTACGGTTACCGCATACGCCGCATCGAGGTCTGCGACTAAAACGACGCGCTACCGCCGCATGTGATCAAGCACAGCGGCGGTCGGCCAACAATCAACTTTGAGACCATTTTTCTTTTGATATGCACCGAGCGCGGCACGCGTCAGCATGCCGGCCTTGCCGTCGATCTTATCCTTGTAGAGACCGAGCCCGGTTAGACGGCTTTGCATCGTTTCGACATCGGCGGTCTTGAGTTGTGCATTTTTGCTCCACGGCGTTTCAAATGAACGCGCGCCAGCGATGCGATCACTGAGATGGCCGACGAACAACACATACAGGTCGGAATAATTATAGTCCTTCAGCACGAAATAGTTTTTCGGGGCGAGGAATGACGGACCGTAGCTTCCTTCCGGCTGCAGGAGGGAGGCGTCGTACGATAGCTCCGCGACGCTGAGTTTTCGGCCATACGCAGGAACAAACCCGCGTTTGATCCACTCGCCGATTGGCTTTGTCACGTCCGGCACGCCGATGCTGCAGTCGGCATCGGCAGGAGCATGCACCTCAATTGCCCAGGGTTCTCCCGTGCGCCAGCCTTTGCCTGCCAGCTGCCTTGCGGCGGAAGCGAGTGCGTCCGGCACCGAATGCCAAATGTCCGCGCGGCCATCGCCGTCGAAATCGACGGCGTATTTGTAAAACTCCGACGGCAGGAACTGGGTGAGACCCAATGCGCCGCCCCACGACGAGCGCATGTCAGCGCGAGGTATGCCATCCTGCAGCATCTTCAAGGCGTGCAAAAATTCATTGCGGAAAAAGTCCTTACGTTTGCCAACGTAGGCCTGCGTCGCCAGCACGCGAATAGCGTCGTTTGGAAGCTGATAGCCGCCGTAATCCGTTTCACGCGCCCAAATTGCCAACACCACATTGCCAGGCACACCTAATTCTTTCTCGATCCGTGCCAGAGTGTCGTGGTATTGCACGGCCAATTGCTTGCCGCGCGCCGCAAGGCGATCGAATGTCGCCTCCCGCAGATATTGGGCAGGCGTCTGAACGAATTCAGGCTGCTGCGGGATTTTCTCGGGTAGGCCGGGAATCGCCAGATCAGGCAGCGTGAGATCGGGTTCGAGGCCACGCGTTGCGGCATCGAACGTTGCGCGCGAAACGCCAAGCTGCAGCGCGGCCGGCCATTGCGTTTGCAGCCATTGCTGGAACGCGGGATCGGCGGAAGCAACCCCCGAGACGGCGAGCAGCAACGCTACCGCCGTTGCCCGCAAAAGGGGGCGATCCAGTAAGTTGAAGGACTTGCGTAAAAGTGGTGCCACGGAACACTGGATGCCCCGCTTTTGCGGAGCATGACAAGTCAATATTTCCGGATCATCGCGAGAACTTTTTGTATTTCAGCCGGTGCGGAATGACAGAATCGGTGCCCAAACGTCGCATTTTGTCAGCTTCGTAGTCCTGAAAATTGCCCTCGAACCACTCCACATGGCTATCGCCCTCAAAGGAGAGGATATGCGTGGCGATTCGGTCGAGGAACCAGCGGTCGTGGCTGATGATAACGGCGCAACCGGCGAAATCTTCTAATGCCTCTTCGAGCGCCCGCAGTGTATCGACATCGAGGTCATTGGTCGGTTCGTCGAGTAGCAGGAGGTTGGCGCCCGAGCGAAGCATCTTGGCCAGATGCACGCGGTTGCGCTCGCCGCCGGACAGCGTGCCTACTTTCTTCTGCTGGTCGGCACCCTTGAAATTGAACGAGGCGCAATAGGCGCGCGAGTTCATTTCCTTTTTGCCGAGTAGGATTATGTCATTGCCTTCGGAGATTTCTTCCCAAACGGTCTTCTTGCCGTCGAGGGAATCGCGGGACTGGTCGACATAACCGAGATGAACCGACTCGCCGATTTTTATCGTGCCTTTGTCGGGCTTCTCCTGACCCGTAATCATACGAAACAGCGTCGTCTTGCCGGCGCCGTTGGGACCGATCACGCCAACGATGCCGCCCGGCGGCAGCTTGAAGGTGAGATCGTCGATGAGAAGGTTTTCGCCGAAACCCTTGGTGAGATGATCGAAATCGACAACGTTTTGGCCGAGACGCTCCGCCACCGGAATTGTGATCTGGGCGACGGTATTCTGCTTGGCATTAGCGATTTTGAGCAATTCTTCATAGCGTTGATAGCGGGCCTTGGACTTGGCCTGCCGCGCCTTTGGCGAAGATGAAATCCACTCGCTCTCGCGTTGCAGTGTGCGCTGGCGCGCCTCGTCCTCGCGGCTTTCCTGTTCCATGCGCTTCTGCTTTTGCGAGAGCCATGACGTGTAGTTTCCCTCGTAAGGGATACCACGGCCATGATCGAGCTCCAGAATCCAGCCAGTTACGTTGTCGAGGAAATAGCGGTCGTGCGTGACGATCAGAATGGCGCCAGGATAGTTGCGCAGATGACCTTCGAGCCAATTCACGCTCTCCGCGTCGAGATGGTTGGTCGGTTCGTCGAGCAGTAACAGTTCAGGTTGGTCGAGCAGCAATCGGCAAAGAGCGACACGGCGGCGCTCGCCGCCTGAGAGTTTAACCACGTCGGAATCATCGGGCGGGCAGCGCAAAGCGTCCATCGCAAGATCGACTTGACTGTCGAGATCCCAGAGGTTCTTGGAATCGATCTGGTCCTGCAGCTTCGCCATCTCCTCGGCAGTCTCGTCCGAGTAGTTGGACGCAATTTCATTATAGCGATCGAGCAGCGCTTTCTTTGCCGCGACGCCTTCCATCACGTTCTCGCGGACGGTTTTTTTTGGGTCGAGCTGCGGTTCCTGCTCGAGGTAGCCGACGCGTGCGCCTTCGGCGACCCAGCCTTCACCAGTGAAGTCCTTGTCGATGCCCGCCATGATCCGCAGAAGTGTGGACTTGCCGGAGCCGTTGACACCGAGCACGCCGATCTTGGCGTCGGGATAAAAAGACAGATGGATGTTATCCAGCACCTTCTTGCCGGGCGGATAGGTCTTGGTGAGACCCTCCATGTGATAGATGAATTGACGACCGTTCATTGCGCTCTCGAAACCCCTGAAATTGCGGCCCGAATCCGCCCGCCTACGCTCACGCGCTGCCGCACGCTTTTTCGGGAAATGGGAGGCTGATGTAACGGCGGGAACTCGAAAGAGCAAGCGCGGGGCCGCCCGCCGCCATGCCCGCGATAGCAGTAAATCTCTGGAAAGGTTGATTGCAAAAATGCCGCCGCGGCGCCGTTCCGGTACCTGTTCTTAACCGCTGTTACGCCATCATCGCCAACCATGAACCTGGTCGTCGGACGGGACGACCAAGGGACAAACGGGTCAGATTTGCCCGCGCGGTCGGTCTGGGAGTTGCATCATGGGTCGAGCGATCTTAGCGCTGTCTGGAACCGCGATTTCGTTGCTGCCGCGTCCATTCGCCATTTTCGGCGCTCTCTTTGGTGGTCTTTGGCGCGAGCTGACACGCCACGCGGTGCGCCCCTATCGACCCGAATTGCATTACATGCGTGGCCCTGGACCCGCTTGGCGCGCCAAACACGATCTGCCGCCGAACTGACAACCCCCCTTTCCTTTCGTTGCTCCATGCCTAAGG
>JBATYN010000361.1:0-1949 GCA_049674125.1 Pseudolabrys sp.
CGGCCGTGGCGTTGCAATTATGGTCAGTCGTAATCCGCATCTTCGTCATGGCCGGCTAAAGCGCGAAGCGCGTCTTGATTTCAAATGTCCCGGCCATCCACGCCTTTCTTGTTGAGGCGGCGCTAAGGCGTGGATGCCCGGCACATAGGCGTGCGAAGCACGCCGTCCTTCGGGCGGCTGCGGCCGGGCATGACGTGGAGAGGCAGCCGCAAAATCAGAACGAGCATACCGGCGCAGCAAGAACCTTTGCGGGAAAACAGAAAAAGAAAACCCCGGCTTCGCTTTGCGAAGCCGGGGCTATTTCCCGCCCATGGTCCGCTCGCTTAGTTGCAAACCGTGACGCGGCGCACGCGCGGGCCAACCGGCGTACTGACGACTTGCTTGGTGACGAAGCACTCCGAGGCGATATAAGTCGTCGGCGCATAGATGCCGATGCCGTAGCCCCAGCCGTGGCCCCAGTGGCCGTGACTGTGCATATGCGCGGAAGCGGAAGTCGGGATAAGTGCGGTGGCACCGATCGCAATGGTCGCACCGAGCGCGAGGGCGAATTTGCGGAACATGGCGGCTTCTCCTGTTTCAAGGGATGCGATTGTCACATCCTGAACATGGGTCGCCGGCCTCGGGTGAAAGGTTCAAAGGTTCTTGGCGCCCGGGGCCGAGCCGCCCCCAGTCACGCTCTTTTCACGCCAATAGCAGGGAAATACCGGCTTCTGCCGCCTTTCGCTTGCCCGGACGCGTCGGAAAAGTGGAAACTAGGACGATCACCCCGGGGGCGGCCGGTGCGCTTAAATTTCTTCGATTTGGCTTGAACCTGGGCGCCCGCCCACGCGACCCATTCACGAGCCGATTGTTCTGCGATGCAAACGACTTCGGATGAAGTTCTGATATCGCGTATCGCAGGTGGCGACCGGCTCGCTATGCAGGTGCTGTACGCGCGGCACCATGTTCGGGTGTACCGGTTCGTACTCCGGCTGGTGCGCAACGAAGCGACGGCGGAAGACTTGATCAGCGATGTGTTCCTCGACGTCTGGCGGCAAGCCGGAAAGTTCGAGGGCCGCTCGGCCGCGTCGACATGGATGTTGAGCATTGCACGCTTCAAAGCTCTGTCCGCACTAAGGCGTCGGCCGGATGAAGAACTGGACGACGAAACGGCAGAGCAGATCGAGGATCACGCTGACGATCCCGAGACGGCTTTGGCGAAGAAAGACAAAGGGTCGGCTTTGCAGCAATGCTTGGTCAAACTTTCGGCTGACCACCGGGAAATTATCGACCTCGTGTACTACCACGAGAAGTCGGTAGAAGAAGTGGCCGAGATCGTCGGCATCCCGGAGGCGACCGTGAAGACGCGTATGTTCTACGCGCGCAAGAAGCTCTCCGAGCTCCTGAAGGAGCAAGGAATTGATCGAGGTTGGCCATGAACGCGTCGAAACAAGAAGCGCCCGAGCGTCAGGAGATCGAAGCTCTCCTGCCGTGGCATGCTGCGGGAACGCTCAGCCGCCGCGACGCGCAGCGCGTCGAAGAAGCGTTGGCGCGCGATTCCGAGCTGGCCCGCCGTTACGCGCTGGTCCGCGACGAATTTGGGGAAACCATTCACCTCAATGAGACGCTGGGCGCGCCGTCCACACGCGCGCTTGAGAAACTTTTCGCAAAGATCGACGCCGAACCGGCGCGCCGCCCGTCGGCCTCGCTTGGTCTCGGCAGCCGCATCTCAGAATTTTTTGCGAGCCTGTCGCCACGCACTTTGGCCTGGTCGGCGAGCGCTGCCGTGTTTGCGATTCTCTTGCAGGCCGGCTTGATCGCCGGTGTCATGCTGAAAGAAACAAACAAGGCAGGTTACGAGACGGCCTCGGCGCCGACCACAGATCCCGGCGTCGGCGCCTTCGCGCTGATTCGTTTTGCGCCGCAGGCATCGTCCGACGATGTCACCAAATTTCTCGAGGCCAACAAAC
>JBATYN010000362.1:0-2673 GCA_049674125.1 Pseudolabrys sp.
CACGGCGCGTCCGCAGGTGCATTTTCGAGCATGCCGCGCCAGGTGGCGGCGGCCTTGGTGCGATCGCCATCCTGTTCAGCGGCCAAGCCGATATAGAACCTGGCCTTAAGTTCATTCGGATCGAGCACGAGTGCGCGCTCAAAAGCCGCTTTCGCTTCAGCAGTGACGATCCCGTTTCCAGCTGCGGCCAATGCCTCGCCCAGGTCGGATTGCCGCTCGGCGTTCTCGCCGCTCAATGTCAGGAGCTTGCGCCGCGCGTTGACAGCGTCGGAAAACCGGCCAAGCCGCATATAAACGGGAGCCAGAACTTCGTATCCGCGCGCATCATCGGGATTGTGTTCGAGATAGGACTCCACCTGCGACAGTAGACTTGCAATCGATCGATCTTGATGCGCTGCGCTTTGGCGCGCCTCCAAGGGCTGGCCGGGAAGCTGCGGTGATCCGAGTGCAAGGTAGAGTATGATTGCCGCAACCGGCAGCAGCCCCACGGCAGCGACTGCGGTCACGCGCCGATACCATTGCCGTGCGTCGGCAGGCGATGGGTGTGGCACTGTCGCTGCATCAGCCGCGCCGATCAGCCGGCGAGAAACCTCAACACGGGCGGCCTGCGCCTCGCTCTCACCAATCCGGCCGGCAGCGCGGTCACGTTCGACCTCATCGAGCTGGTCGCGATAAACGGCGAGATCACTGCCGCCTTTTTGATTCGTAACTTGGCCAAGCGGCCAGAGCACGGCGAAAATCGCTGCCGCCGTCATCAACGCGAATACGAACCATAGCGTCATGGAGCCTTACAATTCTGCCTGGGCGATCCCAAAGGAACCGTGCAGCAGGGCATACATCACGCCCGATGATGGCGGCAATGCGCTGGATCGTACCCGCGCCGGATAGCGCAAAAGCGCCGTTTTCAGGCGCGTGCCGCCCTGCTCTCCCCGCCTCCCGCCACTTCTGCGGCTTTGCCAAGCAATGCGGCATAGTCCCGCCCGAAGACTTTGGCGCAAAAGCGCACGGCAGCGTCGACCTGCGATTGTCGAAAGCTGCGGTCGCTTTCGCCGGCGTGCCGCAATCCTTCCAGAAGCGCACGCGTCCCATCGTCGAGATATTGCCGGAGTTCCGAGAGGGCCCGTTGGGTCATTTCATTAATGGCGAGCTCGCCGGCGAAATAACGGCAAATACCGACGAACTCGACCAAAGCCTCCACCTCGGCGACCTCGTTCGGATCGAGCACCGAACCAGGCTGGATTTCGCGCGTCGGCCGTGGCCGCAGCAATCGACGGACGCGGCTGGGCATCGACTCGATTTCCGCCCGCAGCAATTCAGAGATCTGGGTTCTCTGCGCGGCGAGCGCGCGGCCCCAGGTGCTGTCGACCGGTAATGCCAGTTCGGTCCGCAATCCACGCGCGGAGTCATGGATCGTCTTGAGCAAGGAACCCACCGCCACGCCTTGACCGGTGCGCAGATCGTCGCGCAACTCGTCCACCATCCGCTCGAGTTCGGCCAGCACGATGTTGACCGCCACGCCGTAATTCGTTTCCGCAACGCGCGCTGCGGTATCGCTGCCGGCGGCCCTCACGCCGAGGCGGATCAACTGCCACGGCGCTGTCATCCGGTTCATGACCGTCAGCAACGCATACAAGAACAGCTCGCCATCGCGCGCCGCTGCGCCTTCGATCAATGCCTTGCATTCATCGAGTTGGGCATTGGCAAGATTTCCGATCTGGAGGGGCAGACGCGCAGACAGCGATGCCAGTACGTCGCGGCCCTTGAGTGCACATTTGAGGGCGGCAAGTTCCTCGCCTGCGCGCGGCGTGCCGATTTGCTGCAGGATGCGGCGGCGGGCTTTCCCGTCTTCCTCGGCGGCTGTGAAGTTTGCATCGATTGCCGCGGCGACGCGGTCCTGGAAAACGCGGGCAAGCCGTTCGATTTTGGCCTGGTCGCCGCTGAGCATCGCTTCGCCGACCGCGTCAGCCAAAGCGTCCGCATCATTGGGCAAGAGGTCGCGTTGGACCCAGTTCCACAGCGCGTCAAGTGATGAGCGCGCGACACGGCCGGGATGTTTGTGATCGCCGCGGTCATCGACGAGGAACGGTTCGAGCGGCTTGAACAATAAGCGTGCGGAATCCTCGATGCGTGGCACGCGCTCCCTCTGCTCGCGTACGATGCGGCGCAATTCCTGAAGGACCAGATCGGCTCCAGTCACTTCGTCGCCGCGGAGAACGGCGCGCTCGAGCTCGCCAATAAGAAGCGAACGCGCTCCTGGCGATAGCTCGCGCAGAAATTGCCGCAGCCTCTCGACGGTCGTTTCGGCGCCCGCCATCGTCGGTCTATCCGAATTCAAGCCTTTTGGCTTGATACGGCGGCGGGCCTTAAGGAGTTATTAACTGTAACTGGGCGTTAGCCGACCGCCGCCCAAGTGCCATCCGGATTTCGGCAGGCTGTGCCGCGGGCAGTCTGCGGCTGGCCGTCAATATAGACTGTGTGGGTATAGGAGCGGCAGTTGCGGCCGGCCTGCTGGTAGGGCGGGCCCGGGACGACGGTGCCGTAGCGTCCCGAGTCGGGGTTTCGCCATGATACTGGGGCGCCCGATTGGCCGCGATCCAGCGCGTCCATTTGAGCGGCATAGGCCCGCTGCTTGTCTTCATCGTCAAGACCAGCGCCGATTCGGTTACCGATCAA
>JBATYN010000363.1:0-4853 GCA_049674125.1 Pseudolabrys sp.
TGCTTGGCGGTCCAGGTCGCGTTGTAGCCGATGGTCTCGCCCTTCGGCACGGTGCGCACATGGACAACCCGCGCCTGTAAACCTATCACCGGTTGCATGGGATTTTTGTGTCCGGGTGTCGGATTAACACCGAACAGCGCGGCGCCGGGGCGCACCATGTCGCAATGGGCGCCGCTGCCAAGGAAAATGCCGGACGAATTGGCAAGCGATCCGGGGATACCTCGATAGAGCAGACGCACCTCACGGAACAGCTGCGTTTGCCGTTCATTGAGAGGGTGCCCGGGCTGTTCGGCGCAGACCAGATGGCTCATCAGCAAATTGATGCCGTGATTTTCTGCGCGAATGCGCGGTGCGAGGGCCACCGCCTCGTCTGCCGAAATACCGAGACGGTTCATGCCAGTGTCCACATGAAGCGCCGCGCCGCCACGCCATTGATTGGCAGCACAGAATGCATCCCATTCCGCGAGTTCGACGAGACTACCGATCACAGGCCGGGCCTGAATATCGGCAAAGGCCGCTGCGGTGTGGGGCAGGAGGCCATTGAGTACATAAGTCACAGTGCTCGGCGCAACGGCGCGCACCCGGCGCGCTTCGGTCAGGTCGGCAACAAAAAAAGTCTTGCACCCGGCGCGCACGAGCGCGCGGGCAACCGGCTCGATACCGCAACCGTAGCCGTTGGCCTTGATCACGGCGGCACATTCGGACGGCATTACGCGGCGGCTCAGCGCGTCCCAATTGGCAGCAATTGCGGACAAATTGATGGTCAGCAGGCCGCCGGCATGGTCCGCGGACGGGCCGGTTCCGGTGAAAGGCGCAGCCGGGGCGATTTCGTTCTGTAAATCGGGCTGGAGGGCAGTCTCGGCCTGGGACATGACGCAGGGTTTAGCCGCCTCGGGGCCGGCAGTCCATGCGAGACCGTTGGTCCTTTTATGAGCGCCCGGGCAGCTGGGTCTCGCGCGCGAGCGAGGAGAAGCGGGTTACCGCGGCGTCGAACTGCATTTCGACGGTGCCGGTCGGGCCGTGGCGCTGCTTGCCAATGATAACTTCCGCCTTGCCATGCACTTTATCGGCTTCCGCCAGCCATTCTGCGAACTTTTCGCGATTGGATTCCAGAGGCTTGCGCATCTGGTGGTAATATTCCTCGCGGTAGACGAACAGCACCACGTCGGCGTCCTGTTCGATCGAGCCCGATTCACGCAAATCCGAGAGCTGCGGCCGCTTGTCGTCCCGGCTTTCGACCTGGCGCGACAGCTGCGACAGGGCAAGGATCGGCACATTAAGTTCTTTTGCCAGCGCCTTGAGCTTGGTTGTGATTTCCGTGATTTCCTGCACGCGGTTTTCCTGGCTGCGCCGGGTCGAACCTTGCAACAATTGCAGATAGTCAATCACCAGCACGTCCAGTCCACGCTGGCGCTTGAGCCTGCGTGCACGCGCGGCGAGCTGCGCGACCGACAGGCCGCCGGTTTCATCGACATAGAGTGGGATGTGCTGCAGTTCGATCGAGTAGTCTTTGATTTTTTCGAAGTCGCTCTCGCTGATGCCGCCACGCCTGATCTGGTTGGACGGAATTCCCGTCTGTTCGGCGATAATTCGGGTGGCGAGCTGCTCTGCTGACATTTCGAGCGAGAAGAAGCCGACAATACCGCCGTTGACGGTAAGGGTATGGCCGTCCGGCTTGACCTCGCCGCGCCAGGCGCGCGCGATGTTGTAGCCAATGTTGGTGGCAAGCGCGGTCTTACCCATGCCGGGGCGGCCGGCGAGGATAATCAGGTCCGATTGCTGCAAACCACCCATCATACGATCGAGGTCGTCCAGACCCGTCGCGACGCCGGACAGCTTTCCGTCGCGCTGGAATGCATGCGCCGCCATGTCGATGGCGGTGGTGAGCGCCTGGGCGAAACGTTGGAAGCCGCCGTCGTACCGTCCCGTCTCGGCCAGCTCGTAAAGTCTTCGTTCGGCGTCCTCAATCTGGTTTCGGGGAGAGAAATCCACCGGCGCATCATAGGCGACGTTGACCATGTCTTCGCCAACCTGGATGAGCGCGCGGCGGATCGACAGGTCGTAGACGGTGTGCCCGTAGTCCTCCGCATTGATGATGGTGGTCGCTTCGGCGGCCAGCCGTGCCAGGTATTGACTGACGGTCAGTCCGCCAATGTCGACATTGGCGTCGAGGAACGTCTTAAGCGTGATCGGAGTGGCGAGCTTGCCGGCACGGATTAAATCGCGTGAGAGCTGATAGACCTTTTGGTGAATCGGCTCGAAAAAATGCGCAGGCTCCAGAAAGTCGGATACCCGGTAAAAGGCCTCGTTGTTGACGAGGATAGCGCCCAACAGCGCCTGTTCCGCCTCAATGTTGTGCGGAGCGGAACGGTAGAGCGGAGCAGGCTCTTCGGCCTGCTTGCGGGCTGTCGAATCAGCGAGTGCCATGGATATAGGTGCTTACCCGGAAATTGTGGCATAGCACGCGCTTTGTCTGCGCAACGTGATTCACCGCGAGTTGTCCCGCAATTCACAAGCAGTATTGAGCGGTGGGAAAGACCGATTTTTCTTGACCAGTGTCTTCCGTGCGCGTTCGGACTGCCGACTACTCGCCGGCCAGACGCAGCGGCGGGCGCCGCTCGTTCTCGGCGGTGCGGAGACGACGTTCCTCGTCGGCAATGTAGTCCCGGGTAATGGGTACAACGCCCTGCCGTTTGGTGATCTGGATCTGCATCACCATCATGTTTTGCTCGCGGAATGACATCTCGGAAGCCGCGAGATAAAATTCCCACATTCTCACGAAGCGCCGGTCGTAAATGCGCTCGGCTTCTTCGCGATGGGCCAGAAATCGCTCGCGCCAGTGCTTGAGCGTTTCGGCATAGTGCAGGCGCAGAATTTCGATGTCGGTGACGAGCAATCCGGCCTTCTCAATTCTCGGGAGGATCTCTGACAGCGCGGGGATGTAGCCGCCGGGAAAAATATATTTTGCGATCCAGGGATTGGTGGCCCAGGGCCCTTCCGAGCGTCCGATCGAATGCAGCACCATGACGCCGTCGTTGTCGAGCAGCTGTGCGCTTTTTTGGAAGAACGCGTCGTAGTGATTGACACCGACATGTTCGAACATGCCGACCGACACGATGCGATCGAAGGAGCGAGCGACATCGCGATAATCCTGCAGTCGGAAATGGGCTCGGTCGTTGAGACATTTTTCCGCCGCCCGTTCGTTGGCGATCGCGTGCTGCTCCTTTGAGAGTGTAATGCCCGTAACGTCGGCGCCGCCGACTTCGGCGAGATAAAGACCGAGCCCGCCCCAGCCGCAGCCGATGTCGAGCACGTCGTGGCCCGGTTCGATCAACAGCTTGGCAGCGAGATGCCGCTTCTTTGCGATCTGTGCGTCATCAAGCGATTGATCGGGCTTTTCGAAATACGCGCAGCTGTACTGCCGATCGGCGTCCAGAAAGAGGGAATAGAGCCGGCCATCAAGGTCGTAATGATGCGCGACGTTGCGGCGCGACCGCAGGCGCGGATTGAACTGGCTGACGCGGCGGCGCAGGTAACGCAACAGCGCTTGCGGTCGTGCCCAATATGGGACTTCAGATCCCTGGCCGAGCGCGATGGCGAGGACGTCGGCGATGGTGCCTTCCTCGACCACGAACGTACCGTCCATGTAGGATTGGCCGAACTTAAGCTCAGGATCGAGGAGAATTCCCCATTCAGCATTGCGGGAGGCAAATCGCACCGAAACCGGTCGGCCGGTCCCGTCGCCGAAGGTAAAAACCGTGCCGCGCGAGGTCGTAACTCGGAATGTCCCCCGCCGGATAAAGGTCTTAAGCAGAAAATGAAGCAACCGATCCATCGGCCGCCTCCATCACTCGCTGAATCTAGTTTCTACTGGCTGTCGCTCCCCATGCCCGTCTAACGCGGTGGGCGCAAAAATGTTCGCACCTAGGTATTTAATCAAAGTTTCGGCACATCAGCAATGTGCAAATCGCAATGCCGCCGTCGCATTCCGGCGTGGGTCACAATGGCAGAATAATAAGCTATCAAGAGAACCATAAGGGTGGGCGCGTGACGGCAGTGGAGCGAGAACGTTGAAAGCTATGAAGGTTTTGCGCCGCGGCATTCGGACCGCGATCGGCATGGTGGCGCTATGCATGGCCGTTCCTGCAACTGCTCAGGAAAACCTCGACCTCGGGAAGAGCCCGGCCCAGCTCTTTGCCGCAAATTGCGCGATCTGCCACAAATCGCCGCAAGGCTTGGCCAAGGCCGGCGGGATGTTCGGGCTCGATAGCTTTCTGCGCGAGCACTATACAGCCAGCAAGGAATCGGCCGCGGCCCTCGCCGGTTATCTGAAATCGATGGAGCCTGCGCCGGGCGGGCCAGGGCGTGCAACGAAGCGCAACGCTAAGGGCGATGATAAGACCAAGCCCGATGGCATGAAAAAGACCGGCGCCAAACCGGGAGACGCGAAGGGAACCGAGAGGAAACCCGATGCTACGACCGTGGAGCCGAAATCGCCGGAGTCGAGCCCACCCGAATCGAAGCCCGCCGAAGCCAAGACCTCCGAGCCGAAGCCGGCCGACGCAAAACCCGCAGACGCAAAGCCAGCCGAGACCAAACCGAACGCGCCCGGGGCCGGCGATGCAAAGCCGGGCGACATCATCAAGCCCGAGAAATCAGATTAGGGCGTGTACTCATAAACGGACCGCCGAATGTCGGTGTCGATACGACGACCGATGTCCGTTATCGGGGGTACAGCGGAAATGACGTTTTGCACCGCACATGTCCGCTATTGACCCAAAGCGGACATCGGCAGTTCGGATGAGCCACAATAACGGGTCGGCTTAACTCAGCAACACACAACAAAAAGAGCT
>JBATYN010000364.1:0-2735 GCA_049674125.1 Pseudolabrys sp.
GGCGAAGGCCGCGTCTTCTCGAACACTGAAGAGATCCTGATGGCTCTCGAAGCGCGCCAGGTGGAAACCCTGACTCCGATTCGTCTGCGTTACACAGGCAAGGTGCTCGACATGACCACCGCCTACGACGATCAGGATCTGACGCACACCGAGCCGGTGGACTTCAACAACGAGTACATCAACACCACCGTCGGCCGTGTGATCCTGAACGACGCGCTTCCTTCCGGCATGCCGTACATCAACGGCCTGCTCAAGAAGAAGGGCATCGGCCAGCTCGTGAACTACTGCAACCAGAACCTCGGTCTCGAGGTCACGGTAGGCATGCTCGATCGCATCAAACAGCTTGGCTTCCAGTACGCCACGCGCTCGGGTCTGTCTGTCGGTCTCGACGACATGGTCATTCCTGCCAGCAAGTACACCACGGTGGACGAAGCTGACAAGAAGGTCATCGAAGTTCAGAAGCAGTACATGGACGGCGCCATCACCAACGGCGAGCGTTCCAACAAGGTCATCCAGATGTGGTCGGCTGTTACCGATCAGGTCGCGGACGAAATGTTCGGCAACATGAAGAAGGCGGACGACGAAGGAGCCATGAACCCGATTTACATCATGGCCGACTCCGGCGCCCGTGGTTCGAAGCAGCAGATTCGCCAGCTCTCGGGTATGCGCGGACTGATGGCCAAGCCTTCCGGCGAAGTCATCGAGACGCCCATCACGGCGAACTTCCGCGAAGGCCTCACGGTGCTCGAATACTTCATCTCGACCCACGGCGCACGTAAGGGCCTGGCCGATACGGCACTCAAGACCGCCGATTCGGGCTACCTCACCCGCCGCCTGGTCGACGTGGCGCAGGACGTCATCGTTACCGAATACGACTGCGGTACGAGCGAAGGCATCTACGTTGGTTCGATCGTTGAGTCCGGCGAAATCATCGAGCCCATGCGCGATCGGATCATCGGCCGCGTGTCACTCGAACGCATCAAGGACTACGACGGTAACGCCGTAATCGATGTGAACCAGGAGATCGACGAAGACATTGCCTCCGCAATTCAGGGTGCAGGTGTCGAAAAGGTGAAGATCCGTTCGGTGCTCACCTGCGAGTCACGTCGTGGCGTCTGCGGACTCTGCTACGGTCGCAACCTCGGTTCCGGCCGCATGGTCGAACTCGGCGAAACCTGCGGCGTTATCGCGGCGCAGTCCATCGGCGAGCCGGGCACGCAGCTTACCATGCGTACCTTCCACGTCGGCGGAACCGCCAGCCGTGTGCAGGACAAGTCGCGCCTCGATGCCAAGAACAATGGTTTTGTGCGCTTCATCAACCTCAACTACGTCGAGAGCAAAGACGGCACTCTGGTCGCGATGAACCGCTCCGGCTCGCTCGCCATTCAAGACGAGCGCGGTCGTGAAAAGGAGCGCTACCAGGTGGTCTACGGCGCGCGTCTCCGCGTGAAAGACGGCGAGGCGGTCAAGCTCGGCCAGTTGCTGGCAGAGTGGGATCCCTACACCTACGCCATCCTCACGGAAATCGGCGGCACCGTGCAGTTCAAGGACCTGCAGGAAGGCATCACCCTCAACGAGGAAGTCGACGAAGTCACCGGCCTGTCGCGCTGGGTGGTTGCCGACGCTCCCGATGAGAAGCGTCAGCCGGCATTCCTCATCAAGAATGCGAAGACCAACAAGCGCTACCTGCTGCCTCGCGGTGCGCACCTTATGGTGCAGGACGGCGATGAGGTGGGCCCGGGCGATGTGCTGGCGAAAATTCCCAAGGAGTCGACGCGTACCAAGGACATCACCGGCGGTCTGCCGCGCGTTGTCGAATTGTTCGAAGCCCGCAAGCCTCGCGAGACGGCCATCATCAGCGAGATCGATGGTGTGGTCCGATTCGGCGAGGTTGCCAAGGGTCAGCGCAAGATCTACGTCACAGCTGACAATGGCGACGAGAAGGAATACTCGGTACCTCGCGGTATCCACGTCAACGTGCAGGAAGGCGAACGCCTTCGTGCCGGCGACCCGCTGATGGACGGTCCTTTGAACCCGCACGACATTCTTGCCGTGCTGGGCGAAAAGGAACTGCAGGCTTACCTGGTGAACGAAATCCAGGAAGTCTACCGTCTGCAGGGCGTGGCAATCTCTGACAAACACATCGAAGTGATTGTCCGCCAGATGCTGCGCTGGGTGCGAATCGACGAAGTGGGCGATACCAACTTCCTGCTCGAACAGCAGGTCGATCGCTTCCGCTTCCGCGAAGAGAACGAGCGCATTGTCAGGGAAGGTGGCCGTCCGGCTCTCGGTCGTCCGCTCCTGCTGGGCATCACCAAGGCCTCGCTCTCGACCGACAGCTTCATCTCCGCGGCCAGCTTCCAGGAGACGACACGCGTTCTCACCGAAGCCAGCATCAACGGCGCGATTGACAACCTACGCGGACTCAAGGAAAACGTGATCGTCGGACGCCTCATCCCCGCCGGCACGGGCCTGGAGTACTACCGCAATGTTCAGCTCTCACCGGAGCTCGAAGAAGCGGCAGCCCGCGTTCAGCAGGAGGTTTCGGCAGAGATCGAAGCCGCCGAGCGCGAACTCGAACTCATGCGCCAGGAAGGCGAAGCCGAAGAGATGGCAGCCGAGTAAGTTACTCCTCATAAATTGTTTCTATCAACCAGAAGGACCTCGCGAATGCGAGGTCCTTTTCTCTTGTTGCTCTCTTGCTATGCAAATCCCATCAGGGAGCAAGTCAGGGG
>JBATYN010000365.1:0-4634 GCA_049674125.1 Pseudolabrys sp.
CCATCGAATCTTACGAGGAAAACGTTCGGCCGTGACCTGCCACGAGAGCTGTCACGAGCCTCGGCGGCCGGAAGGCCGCCTTATTTTTTGTGCCACCGCCAGCGCATCGCCGGGAACTTTGGCATAATGCGGGGACATGTCACCGCCTTTGATGCTGTCGCGACAATTTGCGCCGCTGTTCTGGTGCCAGTTCTTCGCGGCATTCAACGATAATTTTCTCAAAACCGCGCTTGTCTTTATCATTCTGTTTCAGTCCGGCACGAACAATTCCGAAGCTCTGATAATGTTTGCGAGTGCCGTTTTCATCGCGCCGTATTTTCTCCTGTCGGCGCTCGGTGGCGAGCTAGCCGATCGCTACGACAAGGCAAGGGTTGCGCGGCGATTGAAATTTGCGGAAATCTTCGTCGCGGCGCTGGCCGTCGTCGGTTACGCGCTGGCGTCATTGCCGATATTGTTTGCGGTGCTTTTTGGGTTCGGCGTGCTTGCCGCGCTCTTCGGGCCGATCAAGTACGGCATCCTGCCCGACCATTTGCTGCGGCAGCAGCTGCCAACAGCAAATGCACTCGTCGAAGGCGCGACATTTGTAGCGATTCTTCTTGGTACGGTCGCGGGTGGGCTGGCAGCGCGTGGCGGCGAGACAGGACCTTTTGGAATCCTCGTCATGGCATTCGCGGTCGCGTGCTGGCTTTCAGCGCTGCTGATTCCGCTAACCGGTGAGGGGGCTTCGGGCCTAAAAATCAGGGTGAACGTTGCCGCCTCGACAGCCGCAATGATTCAACACCTGCGCGCCGACACGCGCTTGTGGTGGGGTGCGATGGTGACGAGCTGGTTTTGGCTGGCCGGCATCGTGGTGTTGTCTCTGCTGCCACCGCTCATCAAAAATCTGCTCGGCGGCAATGAAGCGACCGTCACGGTTTATCTTGCAATATTTTCAATTGCGGTCGGTGCCGGATCCGGCTTGGCAGCGGCGATTGCGCGTGGGCGCATCGTCCTAAAGACAACGCTTGTGGGCGCGGTATTGCTCGGCGGCTTCGCGCTCGACCTCGGCATCGCGACTTTGGGTGCAAGCGCCGCAACATTGCGGCAGGACCCGGCGGCCGTATTTACGTCCATGCTCGGCATTCGTGTCGCGGTCGATTTGTGTGGGCTCGCAGTGGCGGGTGGTCTGTTCATCGTGCCCACGTTCGCTGCGGTGCAGGCCTGGAGTGGCGTCGATCGGCGTGCGCGCACCATCGCTGCGGTCAATGTGCTCAACGCCGCTTTTATGACCGGTGCGACCGTCTTGGTCGCCGTTATGCAGAAATATGGCGCGACCGTTCCGGCGCTGTTCATGTTAGTTGGCATTGCCACGCTGGGCGTGGCGCTGATCATCTGGCAAACGATGCCGAAGGTTGATTAGCGTTACTTCCGCATCTTCAAGACGCGATCGACCATCTCGCCGGCGACGCCAAGATAATTTGCCGGATCGACAAGTTTTTCGAGCTTCTTGCGGTCAGCGTGTTTGCTGATCTCCTTATTCTCCGCGAGGAGATCGATCAGCGGCCGTCCGGTTTTCACCACCTCGCGGCAGATGTCGTAGACGAGATCATGCGCCTTGTTGCGGCCGAGGTCCGCGCCAAGCCCCATCATGACCGCTTCGGACATGATGAGACCTTTGGTGATGTTGAGGTTCTCGCGCATCTTCTTTTCGTTGACCTGCAGGCCCTCGACCAGGAAGCGAGTCTGCGCCAGGGCGCCGGCCGAAAGCATGAAAATTTCCGGCAGCGCTATCCATTCGATTTCCCATGGGCCGGTCGATCGCTCATGGTCCTCGACCTGCGCGTCCAGCAGCGCGGCAACAAGCTGCCGAACCATTGCGGTTTGCGCGGTGATGTAAACAGAAGATATCGGGTTGCGCTTCTGCGGCATCGTCGATGAGGAGCCGCGGCCGGCATGGAACGGTTCGTACACTTCCTCGACTTCGGTTTGCATCAGAAGCTTTACGTCGAAGGCGATCTTGCCGCAGCTGCCGGTGACAAGACCCAGGAAACAGCCGACTTCCGCAATACGGTCGCGTACCGTGTGCCAGGAAATTTCCGGCTGGCCGAGTTTGAGCTCTTTCATCAGCTCATCTTGGACTTTCAAACCATCTTTGCCGAGCGACGATAGTGTCCCGGCCGCGCCGCCGAATTCGCCGACCAGCACGCGTGGTCGCGTTTCTTTCAGGCGTTGCTTATGCCGCTCGAAGGCGGCAAGCATGGTCGCCATCTTGTAACCGAAGGTGATCGGCACGGCCTGTTGCAGATTGCTGCGGCCGGCCATTGGTGTGTCGCGATATTTCTTCGCAAGTGCTGCCAGACCATCGCAAATGCCGTCGAGATCGGCCTCGACGATGATGAGCGCCTCGCGAATTTGCATAACCGTGGCGGTGTCGGTGATGTCCTGGGTTGTGGCGCCCCAGTGCGACCATTCGCCGAGCCCGTCCCTGCAGAGCTTCACAAGCTGCTGCACCACCGGCAGCACCGGATAACCAATTCTCTCGGTAGCTTCCTTGAGTTTCGCCATGTCGATTTTGTCGGCCGAACAATGGCGCACGATTTCGGCAGCCGCTTCTTTCGGGATAATGCCGAGCTTGGCTTGCGCGCGCGCGAGTGCCGCCTCGAAGTCCAGATATTTCTGCACGCGGTTCTCATCCGAGAATACATTCCGCATCGCTTCGGTGGTGAATATGTCGCGGAACACCGCGGAATCGAGGATCGTTGAGGGCATTCGGGCTCTCCTGTCGGGCACACGTTAGCGTTTCCCGCGCGGCGATCAACACGCGATACGGTCACGCGGACCGGTTGCGTCTGCGGGCATTTCGGTCCCAAATGGCACGAATATTCTGCCGATGGGAGACCGCCATGACCGTGATGACCAAACCACAGCAGAGCTTCCGGCTCGAACCAGTGCATCCCAAGCCGGAGGAGGCGCACACGATGCCTTACGCCCCGGCAGTGCGGGTCGTCGGCGCCTGCGATCTTATGTTCCTCTCCGGTGCGACCCCATCGCCGCTCTACCACAAGCATCCGCATGTGGACGCCGAGCACGTGCACGCACACTCAATCGAAGAGCAGACCACGCGTGCGATGGAAGCGATAAAATCGATCCTCGATGAGGTCGGCGCCGGTTGGCGCGACGTCGTGAAAGTGACGAAGTACCTAACCGACTTCCGCGATGCCGATGCCATGCACGCGACCATGGGAAAATATTTTGGCGATTGGCGGCCGGCGAGCACGACGGTGTGCATCAATCAGCTGTCGTCGCCAGGCGCGCGCATCGAACTCGACATGATCGTGGCGTTGCCGAAGAAAGCCACGTGACGCTTCCTCCGCAGCTCGCAAGTATTACCGAAGCCGAGTATCCGCGTTTTTCCGACGCGGAAATGGCGCGCCGGCGTGCAGCCTTTGAATCCCTTCTCGCGCAAGCGGGATGCGATCATCTCGTATTCTGCGGTGCCAACCGTTTCGGCTCAGTCGTGCAGTGGTTGACGCAATGGCCGGTGACCGCCGAGGCCGTCGGCGTACTCACACCGCACGAGCGCGATGCGCTGTTTGTCCAATACGTCAATCATGCACCGCAGGCGCGGATTCTTGCCGAAAAAGCCGATGTTGTATGGGGCGGCGAGTCGTCCATCAACGCCGCGATCAAGGTGCTGGAGCGGCGTGGCGCGCGGCAGGATCGCGTGGCGACGGTCGGGCCGATCGGTGCGGAGCAACATGCCGCGCTGGCGGCGAAATTTGGAAAACTGAAGAACCTCAATCGCGATTACATTCGGCTGCGCCAGGTGAAATCCGCCGAAGAACTGAATTGGCTACGGATTGGCGCGCATTTCAGTGATCTTGGCATGGCGGCGCTGCGCGATGGATTGAAACCCGGTTTGAACGAGCGTGAGCTGGGCGACCTCGTCGAGCGCACTTACATCTCGCAGGGCGCCACCAACGTCATTCACTATATCGGCGTCACTTCGATGGAGGCGCCAGATCTTGGCGTGCCGCGGCAGTTTCCACGCATACGGCGTGTGCAGGCGGGTGACGTGGTGGTTGCGGAGATCAGCGCTGCGTTCTGGGAGCACCCGGGGCAAGTGCTGCGCAGTTTTGCGCTGGGGGAGCCCAACAAGCTCTATCGCGACCTGCACGCGGCAGCGGACGCAGCGTTCGAAGCGATTGCGGCAGTGCTCAAGGCCGGCGCCACGCCGGCGCAAGTGATTGAGGTGTCAAGTGTAATCGAAGCGGCCGGCTTCACGATTATTGACGATCTTTTGCATGGATATGGTGGCGGCTACTTGCCGCCGATTCTTGGGTGCAAGAGCCGGCCCGCGGGGCCCGTGCCGCAGGAAGCTTTCCGAGCCGGACAGACCGTTGTGATCCAGCCGAACGTCGTCACTCGTGATGGCAAAGCCGGCGTGCAAACGGGCGAGATGGTGCTGATCACCGATTCGGGCATTGAACGTTTCCATTCGATGCCGCGCGGCTTTCAGACTATTTGAGTTGTTCAGCCATCCAATCCGCGCTTTGCGAACGCCAGCGATAGGCGCGATTGGTCGCAATGTGATTGCCGTCCTCAATCATCATCAGCTCGACCGGCCCTTTCGCTTCGCGCGCCAGGCGCTCAGC
>JBATYN010000366.1:0-2277 GCA_049674125.1 Pseudolabrys sp.
GTTCTGGGCCCCGCCGCGGATGTTGTTGTTGCCGAATTTCTGCTGCACATTCGCGTTGTTGTATTTAACGCCCTGGCGGTGTTCAGGTCTGTGCTGCCAATTGTTTCCGCCGGTATTGATATTGACGGGCCGATTGACGTTGATGTTGTTGTTTCCCCAATTGACGCCGCCGCCCCAATAATTTCCGCCAGAGGCCCAACGTCCAAGAGCATAGCCGGCACCAAACGCGATTCCACCCGCGATGATTCCGCCGGCGATATATCCCGGCGCCGGGAAATAGTACGGCGGATATGCGGGATAGGGCCAACCTCCGTAGGCGACAGCCGGATCGTAATACGGGACGTAGACCGTGTTGGGATCCGTCGGTTCAATAACGATAACCTGCCTGCCCTGGTCCTGTTTCCTCGAGACTTTCTGTTCCTTGCTCGATTGCAGCTTGTTGTTGGCCTCAGCCTTCGCACGTAAACGTTGGATCGCGTCCATCACATCCGGCTGCTGGGCAAGGACCGCGTCGCCCAACTTCTGTGTCCAATCAAGCTTCGCGCTCATCATCGAGAGAACATCTGGAGTCGCAACCAACGACTTCACGCTGTCATCCCAGCCCTGCTTGTCGACAGCGGCTTTGAGTTCGTCGCCTTTTAAATTCTTGTTCGCAGTGACCCAACGGTCGGCTTGTACGACCTCAAGCGGATAGGTCGAGGCCATCAAGACCAGCGAGAGAAGGGTGTCGGGATACAATGCGATGCCGGCAACAAGAGCATCAAGCTCTTCGGGTTTCAGCACTTGCTGGTCGGTAGCGGCCGTTTGAGCCGGCGGTTGAGTTGGGCTCTGTGCCAGGGCCGTGACCGGCGCAAGGATGAGAAGTGCTAGCAGGGATGATCTAAGCGCCGACAAAAACATGGCCGTTATCCCACCTTCGCTTATGTCAATCTATTCAATCTCAACTATTGACCTTCGTTATTGCGCATCATCGGCATTGTCGTGCGGATTTTCTAGGTGGTGCTCCAGGAATTAATTTTATCCCATCGTTTCGCCCACAAATGTAGCGTAATTTTTTGCAGCCGTCCGCTTTCGCGGCGGTATTCGTGTAAGCCAACCAGAAATAGCATCAGTGAGAACCCGGGTGCCCGCAAATAACTTCGCTGTTACTTACTGCGGCCGCGCAAGAGCCTCCGCTAGACCTGCTCCGCATTAAGATATGCGAGGCGCGCTCCGCAAAAAGCGCAAATCAGTCCCAATCCAAGCGCGGCAAGGCCTGCAATCACGTCGACGGTGCCACCAAGATTCCCTGTCTTGCTCATGATCCCGCCGACGGTGGCGACCACAAACACCAACGCAATCAGAAATCGTTGTGCAAGTCGAAAGACTAATTCGCGCTCACGGGCTGCCGCGATCAGGTAGGCGGCCGATGCCCATCCGCTAACGAAGGCGCCGCCACCGATAGCCCACCACGCCACAGCCGAAATAAATTGCTGCTTGCTGCCGGCGGCGCTGTCTCGCAAGACGGAGTCGAGCCCAATGCCGGACACGGTGAGCAGGATATGCAGGACCAGAGCCGCAAACACACCACAGGCAATGGCGGCGGCATAGTGCAGGCGGCGGAGGACGTCGGTATCCATTGGCGCTTATCTGAACATATGGTGTGGGGTCTCGTCGCGACCACACCATAACCTAACCCGGTTGGGTTATCGATGCCGTGTAAACACAACCGAATACGCGTCTGAGAAGACTTTGTCCCAAAAATGTGACTCAGTGATTGCCTTCGTAAGAGGTGTCGTTGGCCGCAAGATGATCCAGCTGATTTTGTAGTCGTCCAGCATCTTGAAGGCAGCGCCTGTGTCGACGAGATCTATCACGTCAAAATATTTGTGCAGGAAGTCATCCCCAAATGGTAACGCTCTTCCATCAACGAAGGTTGGAATGTCTAAGAAAACCAGAAAACCTCCAAAATTGTAATCATTAAATACATTCCCGGTGATATTTTCATGCTGAACGAAGTCTATTGCCGCTTTCGGCGCAACCGATTTCGCCGGAACAATATCTTCGCGCCACCAGGTTGATGCTGTGACCAACGCCGCAACTGTCATGCAGGTCGCGGGGACGGCAACAAAGCGCTTATGTAAATATCGCAATACTGGGTCCTCTGCCTTATTGCCATCGGGAAATTGTATGCCCGAAGGTTGCGCCTTGAGATACGAAACGCCCTTCGCGAGAGGTCGAGCAAGGATAAACGGCGCAAGAAAAAAGAACATGAGGAGGCCTCGGGCGTAGCTCAAG
>JBATYN010000367.1:0-13325 GCA_049674125.1 Pseudolabrys sp.
GTGCCAGCCTGCGCCGAAGCCGGCATCCTCGGCGCGCTCCCCGGTGTGCTCGGCTCGCTCATGGCATTGGAAGTGACCCGCGAAATTGTCGGCTTTGGTGAAGGACTGGTCGGCCGGCTGCTGATGGTTGATGCACGTTCGATGCGTTTCGAGACGCTGAACTATGCGTGGGATCCGGACAATCCGCTCAGCGGAAATAAGCCAACGATTAAGGACTTATCGATCCATAGCTAGGAATGTGCCAACGGTATCCGACCTGATTTATGCAATGGCTAAAGATCATAATGATAGCGCGTCACGGCATCTTCATTCCACTCGATGCCGATTCCCGCTATTTCGGGAATCTCAATCTGACTATTCTTCACGGTGAATGGTTGCCGAAGGATCGGGTCGGCCCAGTCTTGCCACTCCAACCAATGTGCTGTTTCGGTCACTCGCATCAAATGCGCCGCGACCTCGGGATATAAATGTGTTGAGATCTGGATTCCGGCGCTTGCCGCAATCGGCACCGCTCGCAACCAGCCCGAGACGCCACCAATCCGCATCAGGTCAGGCATCATATAGTCGCCTGCTCCAGCCCGGATCGCCTTGTACAAATCACGAGGTCCATAGAAATTTTCGCCGAGCTGAACAGGCGTGCGTAGCTCGCGCGTCAGCGTCGCATAGCCCTCGAGATTGTCGTAGGTGATTGGCTCCTCGAACCAGTATAGGCCTTCGTCGTCAAGAGCATGACAGCGATCGAGCGCGTCGCCGAGCGCCAGGCCCTGGTTGAAATCCACCATAAGCTTAACGTCGCTGCCAACGGCATCACGTATCTCATGGATCGCGGCCAAGTCGTCCGCGAGCCGATCCCGGCCCAGCCGTAATTTGAGGCCGCGGAATCCTCCTTCAGCAACGAGCTCCACGGCTTCGGCTGCGAGCGGCGCGACATCAGTGAGCCAGAGGCCGTTGCTGTTGTATGCGGGCACTGAACCGGTTGTTCCGCCAAGCATCACGGCAAGTGGAAGTCCCGCTGCTTTGGCGAGTGCATCCCACGCCGCCATGTCGATACCGGCCACAGCTATCATGGCGATGCCTTCGTAGCCGAGGAGATTCAATGATTTTCGGTTTGCCTGAAATCGCTCAAGCGGGGCCAGCTTCTGATTCTGCATGGCGGCTGCAAGATCATTGATGGCGGGGATGACGTAGCGTGCCGCGTTCTTGAGATACGGTTCCAGATAGCTGTGTCCAATGACGCCCTGATGCGTGTAGAGGTCGATCAGGATGAGCGGCCATTCCTTGAACAGGCCGACTTTCGAGACGACCGGCCGCCGCAGCGGGACCGATACGGCCCGGGCATTGATCGATTTCAGGGTCAATTTTTCCGGCATCGCATGGCTCTTGGTGATGGTGGGTCGGTTTCGGTGCCCATTTGGCGGCGAAACAATCTCACCAACACCAAGGTCGAAAGTAAATTCACTCACCGGTATACTATTGGCGGGCAAAGGCGGCATGCGACGGACACGAACGCAAACCCGGCAGCTCATTTTGGATGCTGCTTACAGTTTATTCTGGCGCAAGGGTTTCCTCCGCGTCTCAATGGACGACATTTCGGCGCGCGCCGGCATTACAAAGCGGGCGCTCTACCAGCATTTTCCTAGCAAGGATGATCTCATCACGGCCGCGCTTGCGCGTTCCAGCGAAATGGCAATTGACCGGATGCGAAGTTTCGCTCGCCCAAAGCGGGCCGAGGACTTGATCGATTCCTTCTTTGGTCAGCTTGCGGATTGGGCGTCGAAGCCGAAATGGTCGGGTGCCGGCTTCACACGCGCTGTCGTGGAGCTTGCCGACTTGCGCGGCCATCCGGCTCGCGCCATCGCCCGCCAGCATAAGGCGGCAGTCGAGCAATGGATTGCAGATGCGCTTGCCTCAGCGCGGGTTCCCGCCTCATCGGAACGGGCGCGGGAAATCATGCTGCTGATGGAGGGCGCGATCGCGCTGATGCTGATTCACGGCGATCGCAGCTATGCCGAGGCGGCCGCGCGCGCGGCCAAGAGGCTCATGGTGAGACAACGAAATCGTTAGCCTCGTCAAAGCATCGACGGTAGGACGCGATCTGGTGGACGGTGGCCGTCCATGAAGGTCTTGATGTTGATGATGACCTTCTCGCCCATATCGACGCGGCCTTCGATTGTCGCCGAGCCTGTGTGAGGCAACAGCACGACTTTACCGGTGCGGGCAAGCTTCACCAGCTTGGGATTGACCGCCGGCTCATGCTCGAACACGTCGAGGCCTGCGCCGGCGATTTCACCGCTTTCAACCAGGCGCGCGAGGGCGTTTTCATCGATGACCTCACCGCGTGATGTATTGACGATGAAGGCCTCTGGCCGAAGCATCTTCAGCCGCCGCGCCGAGAGGAGATGATAGGTTGCCGGAGTGTGTGGACAATTGACTGAAACAATATCCATGCGGGCAAGCATCTGATCGAGGCTTTCCCAATAGGTTGCATCGAGTTCTTGTTCCATCTTGGGCGCCACGCGGCGGCGGTTGTGATAATGGATCTGCAACCCAAAGGCGCGCGCGCGACGGGCGACTGCCTGTCCAATTCGCCCCATCCCGATGATACCGAGGCGCTTGCCCCAAATCCGGTGCCCCAGCATCCAGGTCGGTGACCACCCGGTCCAATCTTTTTCTGCGGTCAGCACGTGCGAGCCTTCTACCAGCCGGCGCGGCACCGCGAGGATGAGTGCCATAGTCATGTCCGCGGTATCCTCTGTGAGGACACCTGGCGTGTTGGTGACGGTAATGCCGCGCTGAACTGCCGTTGCGACATCAATGTTGTCGACACCGTTTCCAAAATTGGCGATGAGCTTGAGCTGGTCACCCGATTTGCTGAGCACCGATGCATCGATGCGGTCGGTGACGGTCGGTACCAGGACGTTGGCGGTTTTCACCGCTTCGGCGAGCTGACTTTGGGTCATCGGCTTGTCGTCGGGGTTGAGCCGGGCGTCAAAAAGTTCCCGCATCCGCAGCTCGATCGAATCGGGCAGCTTGCGTGTCACGATGACCAGCGGCTTCTCGGCTTTCGACATCTGCTCTCGATCGCGGCGTTTGGCGGCGCTGCCGCCCGATGAAACGCCGATTCAGCCCTCATTAACCGTGCTCGCCCACACTGCAGTCAGGCGAATTCCCATTCTTTTTTCCTACCAGATGGCCGTGACAACACAAAGCTTCCGGACGGTGTTCTGCCGATTTGCATTAGCCATGGGAATTGTGGCGATGCACTGCGGTACCGCCCAATCTGCCGGCGAAGGCGGGATGGGCTCTGTCAGCGGCCTGCCGATTCCCCGCTTTGTCAGCCTCAAATCGGACCGGGTTAATGCCCGCTCCGGTCCGAACAAGGATCAAGAGGTGCGATGGGTCTATACCCATGCGGCCATGCCGGTGGAAATTACGGCCGAGTTCGAAAACTGGCGCCGGATTCGCGACTGGGAAGGGGCGGAAGGTTGGGTCTATCACACGCTCTTGTCAGGCAAACGCACGGCCGTGGTGGTGCCAAAATCCAAGGACGAGCTGGTGCCGATCTATAATAGTGCCAAAGAGGAATCTTCGGTGGCGGCCCGTTTGCAATCCGGCGTATTGGGTGCGATCAAGTCCTGCGATGGTGCCTGGTGTCAGTTTAGCGGCAAAGGTTTCGAAGGTTTTATCCGGCAGGAACGGCTTTGGGGCGCCTATCCAAACGAGAAGATCGATTAGGCGTCGCTTCGAAAGCCCATCGGACCCAATCTATTTTTGATCGATGATTTGATTGCGTGTTCCTGTTCGACGTCAACCGAACGCACGGTATGCTCTCGGCTAGCGCAATAATTTTTTGATAAATGGCCCAGCCGGACCAAATAATCAGCGCAAGGAACAAACGGGATATCTAAATGCAAAACACCGCGGCGAACGCGGTGCTTCATTGGCCATTTTATTCAATCATAGACTATTTAGGAGCAGTCTTGCGACGCAGGCGGACGACGACGTCAACGCGCGCAATTTCATAGCCATCAGGTGGCGACGGCGTCTTGCCGACGATGACTTCGGCACCCGGAATATCGAGTACCTCGTCCTCGCCTTCGACGAAGAAATGGTGATGTGCGGTGACGTTTGTATCGAAATAGGCTTTCGAGCCATCGACAGCCACCTGCCGCAAGAGCCCGACTTCGGTGAACTGATGCAGTGTATTGTAGATGGTCGCCAGCGATACTGGCACTTTCGCGCGGGTTGCTTCTTCGTAAAGCATTTCGGCAGTGAGATGGCGGTCGCCCTTGCCAAAAAGTATCCAACCTAGCGCCATTCGCTGGCGGGTCGGGCGCAGGCCGACCTCACGCAACATTGCCTTCACGTCGTGCCAGGGACACCCTGTCAGAGCTGACCTGTCCGGAGAATGCCCGGAGTCGGACTTCATGGGTACGATTGTAGTACGCGTTGGCATCATTCTTGTTACGCCTAATGGCCGGCACAAAGCACTAAGCCGAGCGCCAGAAATACCGTTTCAGTCGCAACATATACGCAATTGACCCCTCAGATGCAACCACATGGCAGTTGAGGCCAGAGGCCGTGGAGTCGCGATTTGTCGCGGTAAACTCCCGGCAATCGGCGGTTCCGCCATCTTTGCCCGCTAGCTTTGGTATGATACCAACTCGGGTATGGGAATTCAGCCAAGCCCCATCCATGGGGACATGACATCGATGGACACCCGGCGGCACAGCTTCGAATACGAAGATTTGCTGGCCTGCGGCCGTGGCGAACTGTTCGGTACCGGCAATGCGCAACTGCCGCTGCCCCCGATGCTGATGTTCGACCGCATATCCGAAATCTCGGAACAGGGTGGTGAGCACGGCAAAGGATTGCTTCGTGCAGAACTCGACGTGAAGCCGGATCTCTGGTTTTTCCTCTGCCACTTTAAGGGCGATCCGGTGATGCCTGGCTGTCTCGGCCTCGATGCGCTCTGGCAGATGGTCGGGTTCTTTCTCGGGTGGCTCGGAGCCCCGGGTAAGGGCAGGGCACTCGGCTTGGGTGAAGTGAAGTTTTCGGGTCAGGTTTTGCCGAACGTAAAGAAAGTCATCTACGGGATCGACGTTAAACGGGTCATGCGATCGAAACTGGTGCTGGGCATTGCCGATGGCTGGCTATCGGCGGACGGCAATGTGATCTATCGCGCCAGCGACCTCAAAGTGGGCCTGTTCAAGCAGGACGAAGCATTGCAGCCGAGCGGCGCTTGAGCCTGCCGGAGGGCCTTGCGGAATTGCCTTGGCGGCTCAATCTGTCGTCCAATCACCATCACTTCTACGGCGCGAACTGAGGAAAATACGACTATGCGACGGGTCGTCGTCACCGGAATGGGCATTGTCTCATCCATCGGCAACAATACGCAGGAAGTCCTGGCGAGCTTGCGCGAAGCGAAATCGGGCATTAGCCGCGCTGAAGAGTACGCCAAACTTGGATTTCGTTGTCAGGTGCAAGGCGCGCCGACGCTCAATCCGGCCGATTCAGTCGACCGGCGCGCCATGCGGTTTCTTGGTGGCGGAGCTGCCTGGAACCACGTCGCCATGGAGCAGGCGATCCGCGATTCCGGCGCAGAAGAGAAGGACGTTTCAAACGAGCGCACCGGCATCATTATGGGGTCTGGTGGACCTTCGGCGCGCGCCATTGTCGATGCCGCTGACACCACCCGCGAAAAAGGCCCCAAGCGTGTCGGCCCGTTCGCAGTGCCGAAGGCGATGTCGTCGACCGCCTCCGCAACGCTTGCCACCTGGTTCAAGATCAAGGGCGTGAACTACTCGATCTCCTCGGCCTGCGCCACATCCAACCACTGCATCGGCAATGCCGCCGAGATTATCCAGTGGGGCAAGCAGGACATGATCTTCGCGGGCGGCTGCGAAGAGCTTGACTGGACTCTCTCGGTGCTGTTCGACGCCATGGGCGCAATGTCGTCGAAATATAACGACACGCCAGAAAAATCATCACGCGCATACGACCGGGACCGCGACGGCTTTGTCATCGCCGGTGGCGCGGGCGTGCTCGTATTGGAAGAACTCGAACATGCCAAGGCGCGAGGCGCCAAAATCTATGCCGAGGTTGCAGGCTACGGCGCAACCTCCGACGGTTTCGACATGGTTGCACCATCAGGCGAAGGCGCGCAGCGCTGCATGAAAATGGCGCTGGAGACCTGCAAGGCGCCGATCGATTATATCAACCCTCACGCAACCGCGACGCCGGTTGGAGACCTGAAAGAAATCGAAGCAATCCGTGCGGTATTCGGCTCAAAATGCCCGCCGATTTCAGCTACCAAATCACTTACCGGCCATTCGCTCGGTGCCGCCGGCGCGCAGGAGGCGATCTACTCGCTGCTGATGATGCAAAGTGGTTTCATCTGCGAGAGCGCGAATATCGAGAACCTCGATCCCGCCTTTGCCGATATGCCGATTGCCCGCGAGCGCAAGGATAACGTCGCGCTCGGTGCCGTTTTGTCGAATTCGTTCGGCTTCGGCGGCACCAATGCCTCGGTTGTGTTCAAGCGGCTGGATGCGTAACCACGAGCGGAAAGTGAAGACGGCCGTCACCTTCGAAGCTCGCTTCGCTGGCATCTCGGGGTGATGGAACGGGGATTATTATGCCGGGGCTTATGGACGGAAAACGCGGGCTGGTGATGGGGGTCGCCAATGACCACTCGATCGCCTGGGGAATTGCCAAGACACTCGCGCAGCATGGCGCAAAGCTCGCTTTCACCTATCAAGGTGATGCGCTTGCCAAACGCGTGAAGCCGCTCGCCGAGCAGGCCGGCTCTTCTTTCGTCATGCCTTGCGATGTCGAAAATATCGCATCGGTTGATGCTGCTTTCGCGGAGCTTAAAAAGCAATGGGGCACGATGGATTTCCTCGTGCACGCGGTTGCCTTCTCCGACAAAAATGAATTGAAGGGTCGCTACGCGGATTCGACCCGTGAAAACTTCGTCCGCACGATGATCATTTCCTGTTACGCCTTCACCGAAGCCGCCAAGCGCGCGGCTGCACTGATGCCAAATGGCGGTGCCATGGTAACGCTGACTTATAACGGCGGCTTGCGCGCAATGCCGAACTACAACGTGATGGGCGTGGCCAAGGCGGGGCTCGAAGCCTCGGTACGTTACCTCGCGGTTGATTTCGGCCCGCAGAAAATCCGCGTCAACGCGATTTCGGCGGGCCCGATCCGTACGCTTGCCGGCGCCGGTATCACCGATGCGCGGTATATGTTTGCGTTCCAGCAGAAATACTCGCCGCTTGGGCGGGGCGTGACATTGGAGGAACTGGGCGGAGCCGGTCTTTACCTCCTGTCTGATCTTTCGACCGGCGTGACCGGCGAAGTCCATTTCGTCGATTCCGGCTACAACGTTATCGCTATGCCGCATCCGGAGGCGCTCAAGAGTGCCGGTGGTGCCGTAGACGGCAACAACGGCGAATAGCGCCTCAACAGACCTGAGACCTTGTGTTGGTTCTCGGCCGGCCGCGGTTGCTGTTCCCGGCCGGTTGTTGAAGCATGGCGAATCGGATTCGAATTTGGTCGCGACCTTTGCCACGGGAGATTCAGGCTATGCAACGGGAATTGGCAGCAGAGTTCGTCGGTACGTTTTCACTTGTCAGCGCAGTCTGCGGCTCCGCACTGTTTTCTGCGCCGTCGGTAGGGCTGGTGGCGGTCGCCTTCGCAGTGGGCCTGTCGGTCATGGCAATGGCATTCGCTGTCGGGCATATCTCGGGGGCTCATTTCAACCCGGCGGTCACTTGCGGTCTGGTCGCAGCGGGCCGATTTCCTGCCGAGCGAGCTCCGGTTTATATCGTCGTTCAGTTGCTAGGCGGCGCGGCGGCGGCGGCCGTCTTCTACCTCGTCCTTGGCGGCGCGCCGAAGGGCCCGTGGAATTCCTTCACGTTGATTTCCAATCTCTATGGCGGAACCGGCTTCTCAATGGGTGCGGTCTTCCTGACCGAAACAGTGATCACGGCGTTGTTTCTCGTTGTGATTGTCGGCGCGACCTCCAAACAAGCCCCCGCAGGATTTGCGCCGATCGCGATCGGCCTTGCGCTGACCTTTTTCCATCTCGTCGCCATTCCGATATCGAATGCGTCGCTCAATCCGGCGCGTTCGACGGCGACCGCCATCTTCGGCGGAGCTCAGGCCATCAATTCGCTGTGGCTGTTCTGGGTGGCGCCGATACTGGGCGGTGTCATCGGCGGTGCATTTTGCCGCTGGCTACAAGACGAGATGCCAAAACAAAGACGGCGTTAGGCGGGCGACGGTATTGAAAAAATAAAAGGGCGGCCGTTCGGGCCGCCCTTTCGCATTTGAATTGCCGTGGGATTTACTCGGCGCCGGCGGCCTGCTGACGATCGCCGCCTTCCGCCTTTTGCTTGGCTTCCAGATCCTCGCCGGTCGTCTGGTCGACCGCTTTCATGGATAGCCGCACCTTGCCGCGCTCATCCATGCCAAGGAGCTTGACCTTGACGACGTCGCCTTCCTTGACGACATCGTTGACCTTGTTGACGCGGTGTGACGCGAGCTGGCTGATATGGACGAGGCCGTCTTTGGCGCCGAAGAAATTCACGAAGGCGCCGAAGTCCATGACTTTCACCACCTTGCCCTCGTAGATCTTGCCGGGCTCCGGATCGGAGGCGATCGACTTGATCCAGTTGATCGCCGCCTTGATCGACTCGCCGTCGGCCGACGCGACCTTTACCGAGCCGTCATCCTCGATATTGATTTTGGCGCCGGTCTTTTCGACGATCTCGCGGATCACCTTGCCGCCGGTCCCGATGACTTCACGAATCTTGTCGGTCGGGATCTTGAACGTCTCGATGCGCGGAGCGTGTTCGCCGAGCTCGGCGCGTGCAGCAGTGAGCGCCTTGCCCATCTCGCCGAGGATATGCAATCGGCCGTCTTTCGCCTGCGCGAGCGCGACCTTCATGATCTCCTCAGTAATGCCGGCGATTTTGATGTCCATTTGCAGGGACGTGACGCCCTGTTCGGTTCCGGCGACCTTAAAGTCCATGTCGCCGAGATGGTCCTCGTCGCCCAGGATGTCGGAGAGCACTGCGAAGCGTTTGTCCTCGAGAATGAGGCCCATGGCGATGCCCGCGGTCGGCCGCTTGAGCGGCACACCCGCATCCATCAGAGCAAGAGAGGAGCCGCACACCGACGCCATCGATGAGGAACCGTTCGACTCTGTGATCTCAGAGACGACGCGGATGGTGTAGGGGAACTCGGTCGGCGACGGCAGCATCGGGTGAATCGCCCGCCAGGCGAGCTTTCCGTGGCCGATCTCTCGCCGTCCCGGCGCGCCCATGCGGCCGGTCTCTCCCACCGAATAAGGCGGGAAATTGTAATGCAGCAGGAACGTCTCTTTATATGTGCCCTGCAGCGCGTCGATGAATTGCTCATCCTCGGCTGTGCCGAGGGTGGCGACCACCAACGCCTGGGTTTCTCCGCGAGTGAACAGCGCCGAGCCGTGAGTGCGCGGCAGAACGCCGACTTCTGCCACGATCGGGCGCACCGTTTTGAGGTCGCGGCCGTCGATGCGCTTGTTGGTATCGAGAATGTTCCAACGCACGATCTTGGCTTCGAGCTCTTTGAACACGCCGGCCACCGCCTGCTTGTCGTGCTTCGGTTCGGCGCCTTCCGGAAAGAAATGCGCCATCACCTTTTCCTTGACGGCGGCAACCGCATCCTGGCGATCCTGTTTGCGCACGATCGAATATGCGGCGCGCAAATCCTTCTCGGCGAGGCCGAGAATTTCTTTTTCCAGGGCTTTATGATCAGGCGCGACCAGATCGCGCGGCTCCTTGGCCGCCTTCTCGGCGAGTTTGATAATGGCCTCGATGACCGGCTGCAGGTGCCGGTGCCCGAACATCACTGCGCCCAGCATGATTTCCTCGGACAGCTCCTTGGCTTCCGACTCCACCATCATCACGGCGTCTTGCGTACCTGCAATGACCAGATCGAGCTGGCTTTCCGGCATCTCGTCGATCGATGGATTAAGGACGTACTCGTTGTTGATGAAACCGACGCGAGCGCCACCAATCGGGCCCATGAACGGTGCGCCTGAGAGCGTCAGTGCAGCCGACGCCGCGACCATCGCAACGATGTCGGGATCGTTTTCCATATCGTGCGAGAGTACGGTGACGGTCACTTGCGTGTCGCAGCGCCAGCCGTCGGCAAATAGCGGACGGATCGGACGGTCGATCAAACGCGAGGTCAGCGTGTCCTTTTCGGTCGGGCCACGCTCACGCTTGAAATAGCCGCCTGGAATCCGGCCGGCCGCATAATATTTTTCAGTGTAGTTGACCGTCAGCGGAAGGAAATCGATGCCTTCCTTCGGCTGCTTCGCCGCCACCACGGCGGCAAGTACGCTTGTTTCGCCGTAGGTAGCGAGCACGGCGCCGTCGGCCTGCCGCGCCATCCTGCCTGTCTCGAGGGTTAGCTTGCGCCCACCCCAATCGAGTTCAACTCGGTGTATATCGAACATTTTGTTTTTCTCTCATGGTTTACGGCTAGCCCCGAAAGCCATGAGCAAGACGGCGAGAAGCTGTCGCGCGTCACCGCGATGCGGAGAGCAACAGCGTCTGGCGATCCTGCCATGGCATTTCGAGCCTTGCCTTGTCGCAAGAGGCGATCCTTATCGGCTCTTGCCAAATCGCCGGCCGCGCCTACCGCCACCGGCTTAATCGAGCGAACGCGTTCTCGCGCCGCTCTACGAAACGCGCCGGGCTCGAGCGCCCTGCGCGGAACAAATCATCGGCGAATACCGAGCTTCTCGATCAAATTCTTGTAGCTCGCTTCGTTCGTGCGACGCAGATAATCGAGTAGCTGGCGGCGCTGGCCCACCATCTTGAGCAGTCCGCGACGAGAATGGTTATCCTTGACGTGGGATTTGAAATGCTCGGTGAGATTGTTGATGCGCTCGGACAGGATCGCCACTTGCACTTCGGGCGACCCGGTATCTCCGGGCTTCTTGGCATACGACTTAATGACTTCGGCCTTGCGGCCGGCGGTTACCGACATCGGTCATCCTTTCTTGCGCTCGGCTCTGCCCATCAGGCCGGCGAGGTTGAACACGCGCTTGGGGACAATTTCGCCACGATCCAGTTCGGCCAGGGCCAACAGCTGGCCCGATACCGTTACGTAGATTGTGCCGCGGAAATTGGGTGCGTCCCGTCCGCGCAACAAAACGGCTTGGCCTCGTTGAAGCCTTGCCGCATCTGCCCCGCTGACGGCCAGCGCCGGGATGTCGTCCAGCGCGGTCTCGACGGGCAGTAGAGCGTCGGCGAGGCTTACCTCACCAGACGCGGCTCTATGACATAGAGCCTCCAGTTGTTCCAGCAAAATCATGGTTTCTTCGCTGAATGGCCCGACCGAGGCCCGGCGCAGGCCGCTAACATGACCAAAACAGCCCAAAGTCCGGCCGAGGTCCCGCGCCAGTGACCGCACGTAAGTACCTTTGCCGCATTCGGCTTCCAGCACCGCATGGTCAGGCTCGGGAACGTTAATCAGCTCGAGCCGGCCGATCTCGACCGGCCGGGGGCTCAGCTCTACCGCCTCGCCATCGCGGGCAAGGTCATAGGCCCGTTCGCCCTCGATCTTGATGGCCGAATAGCGCGGCGGCACTTGCTGGATGAGCCCGGTGTAGGCGGGCAGCGCGGCGCAAATAGCGTCAGCCGTCGGCCGCGCTTCGCTGGTTTCGGTAACGCGCCCTTCGGCGTCGTCGGTATCCCGCTCTTCGCCCCAGCGCACAGTGAAGCGATAGAGCTTGCGGCCCTCCATCACGAAGGGAACCGTTTTGGTCGCTTCGCCCAGTGCGATCGGCAGGGCGCCTGAGGCCAGGGGATCGAGCGTGCCGGCGTGACCCGCGCGCTTTGCATTGAACAGGCGCTTCACGACGCTGACGGCATGCGTTGACGTCATGCCGACCGGCTTGTCGAGCACGACCCAACCGTGAACGTCACGCTTGTCGCGTTTTTTCTGCTGATGACGCGGCTTCGCTCCGGCCTCTGCCTGAGGAGGGCGCGAGGCGTCCGTCTCGACAGACGAGGCCGGCCGATCGAGATTTTTCAAATTGTCTTCGTTCACTCGCTGCCCTCATCGTGATCCAGATCGCGCTTTCCTTCCGGCGAGCGCAAGAGCTTGTCGATGCGCTCCGCTTCGGCAAACCGCTCATCGACGCGGAAGCGGATGTCGGGCGCGAATTTCAAATTGATGCGGTGAGCGATTTCGGCGCGCAGAAATTTTTTATGGCGCTCTAACGCAACCACCACTTCTTCAGCATCGCGACCGCCGAGCGGCATTACATAGATGGTGGCGAGCCGCAGATCGGCGCTCATGCGCACTTCCGGCACGGTAATGAGGTGGCCCTCGATGACCGGGTCATGCACATCGCCGCGGGTGAGCATCTCCGCCATCGCATGGCGCACGAGCTCGCCGACACGCAACTGACGTTGCGAGCCGGTGGGCGAAGAGTCGCGGTGCTTCTGACGCATATCACGTTCTCTGCCGCCATCGTTCGCGAAAGCGAACGATCCAGTAGTCGCCGCCGCTGCGGGCTACCGGATGCCTCGCTATCGCGAGGCGTGACTTGGTTGGTGTTATGGTGAGGCGTCTAGCGCAGGCCTGAGACTTGGACTCATAGACTGCGTTGAATCTGCTCCACCCGGTAGCATTCGATTACATCGCCTTGCCGCATGTCCTGGTAATTTTCAAAGGCCATGCCGCATTCCATGCCGGCGCCGACCTCGCGCACGTCATCCTTGAAACGCTTGAGTTGCGATAGTTTCCCTTCGTGAATTACGACGTTGTCGCGGATCAGCCGCACGTTGGCGCCGCGCTCTACGGTGCCGTCGGTGACCTTGCAGCCCGCGATCTTGCCGACCTTGGAGATATTGAAGACCTCGAGAATCTGCGCATTGCCAAGCATGGTTTCGCGCAGCGTCGGCGGCAGCAGGCCAGACATCGCTTTCTTAACGTCATCCACGAGGTCGTAGATGATGTTGTAATAGCGAATCTCAATGCCGGCACGTTCGGCCGCTTCGCGCGCTTCCTTGTTGGCGCGCACATTAAAAGCGATGATCGGAACGCCCGACGCTTCGGCGAGGGTCACATCTGATTCTGAAATGCCACCGACACCTGCATGCAGCACGCGTGCGGCGACTTCATCAGTGCCGAGTTTGTCGAGAGCACCAATGATGGCTTCCAGCGAGCCTTGCACGTCGGCCTTGATCACCAGCGGGAATTCCTTGCGGCCGGACGTCTTGGCTTGCGCCATCATCTGCTCGAGCGAGCCG
>JBATYN010000368.1:0-1994 GCA_049674125.1 Pseudolabrys sp.
AGGACGCGGCGGATCGCAGCCGGATCGCTCACCACCGCGACTCTCCCAATCGATATGCCGCTGACGACGATCGGCTCGTTGAAATGTGCAGCTGTCCATGCCTCGATCGGGTTATTGGCAAGCACGCGCAGTAATGAAATCGGGCCTAAGGCTTGTGCGCGCGGTGCCGGTGCCGGCGGATTGAGCTCGGTGGGAAAATCGAGCACGATGAGCCTCGTTTCAACAATACGCGAACGTGAAAACGCAGCCTGATAAAAGTTTCCTGCCTAACTGCCATCACGGTTCTAAGTTCCACCACATTGTAATCTGATTGCGGTAAACAACGGAACCGGGCGTGATTTCGTCTATTTCAAACGTTAGATGTCTGATCGCTCCTGAGATTTAGGTGACTGCTCATATGCTATTCCGAACCGGTACCGCATTGCTTGCTTGGCTGGTCGCCAGCGCCGCTGCCGCACAAACAGCCCGCGTTTCCGCTCCAGCCCCCATTGGAGAGTGGCTTGTGGCCAAGCAGGTCGCGCGCATCAAAATCGTAGACTGCGAGGGCCGTTTGTGGGGTGTCGTGGCGTGGGAAGCCAAGCCCGGCGGCCTCGACAACAAAAACCCCGACCCTGCCCTGCGATCTCGACCCACGCTTGGGATGCCAATTCTTCTCGGCATGGCACAGACCAAAACAAACCAATGGGATGGGCAGATTTATAATTCACAAGACGGTCATACTTATTCCGCCAACGTCTGCCTGGTGGTTACGAACACATTGCGTGTTCAGGGATGTTTTCTAGGGTTCTTATGCGGCGGCGAAAATTGGACCCGCGTTGAGGCGCAAGACGCGCTTGGCACTACTCCGACAGCCAGCCCGCCAAAGCCGAACAGCCGCAAGACAGCCAACACGTCAGCACCGGCTGACGACGTTTGTTCAAAGATTCCTGGAGCGACGGGGCTTACCCATGAGCGCGGGCTGAAATAGCACTGCTGCAGCCAATGTACATACCAGCGACAACGCCAGCAGTTTGCCCATGCTCGACGTGCCGGGATGCCGCGACAGCCACAGGCTTCCAAACGCAGTTGCCGTCGTCAAAGCGCTCCAGATAACCGCACGGGTCAGACTCGACTGCAGAAGATTCGTGCGGCCCGATCGCCATGCCATGATGTAATAAATTTTGAAAGCGACGCCGACGCCCAAAAGCAATGGCAGCGCGATGATGTTGGCAAAATTGAGCGGCATGCCAATCAGAACGCAAATTTCGAGTGTCACAACGCCCGCCAGCAAAAGCGGCACAAGCGTTAGCAACACATCGCCGAATCGGCCGAGGACAATCCAAAGCAGAATGGCAATGACGAGCAACGCATAGAACCCTGCCTCGAAGAACGCCGTGACCACCGTGTGACTTGACTCGAGGATCGAAACCGGACCTCCCGTAGCGTTGGGATAAGCAGCAAGGATTGTCCGCGCGAACGAGCGCAACACTTCAGTGTCATTGGTATTGCCTTTAGGCGCTACTTCAACTCGGGCGCGGCCGTCGGATGCAACCCATTGATTCTTTATAGTCTGCGGCAGATTTTCTTTCGTGACTGGTTCGGCACCCAAAAAGCCGCGCAGCTGAGCAAGCGCCGTTTCGAGCGGCACCTCGAAGGCTACCTGCGCGCGCATCCGCGCCGCCTCATCCGCTTGGGCCAATTTCATCGCATCTGCCGCCAATCGTCTCGCTGATTCCGCGCCCGGCCCTTGAGCACTCCCAGCGATTTTGTTGAGCTGATCGGCCATGCCGTTCAAAGCAGCGATATTTTCGGCATCGCTTGGCGGCTTGCCGGATACGGGCTGCTGTAGCGCTTGCCCGAGACGGCGGCCCAAATCTCGAATTAGGGCCAGCTTTTTATCCTGATCCTGCGGTACAAAACTAAGAAGCGTCATCGCCTCCAATACCTGCGGAAGTTTCCCCAATTTTTCAGCCGCCGCCGAAGCGTCGCTCAGCGAGGGAGTCACGATATTGGCC
>JBATYN010000369.1:0-3017 GCA_049674125.1 Pseudolabrys sp.
GGCCACTACGGGCTGCCTGCCAGGAGCTTGGCTGACGGCGGTCGTTCGACGACCACCGAAAAGCGCGGCCCGACGCCGAAGGAGAACGCCGGACGGCGCGCCGGGAGGCGCCACGCCTTCGCAAGGAGGCGTGCACATAAAGGATTGTCGCGTCACTCGGCGCGCCGTCCCCTCTCTTCTGTGGAAGGGAGGCAAAATGAAACAAAACTCGGGCGCACCGCGCCGCGAGAACGATGGAGCTTGGGTGAAATGAACCACTCACAATGCACCCCTCATCCTGAGGAGCCGCTGAAAGCGACGTCTCGAAGGGTGAGGCGACGACTGTGACGGCCGTACGGTTCAAAACACGCGCTTTGCGCGATGGTTCGAGACGCGCGCTTTGCGCGCTCCTCACCATGAGGCCGCACAGGCGGCACAACGCTCATCTTTCTCCGCCTCATCCTGAGGAGCCGCCGAAGGCGGCATCTCGAAGGATGGGGTGGACAAGTTGCCCCTGAACTTCAGAAGGAAATCCCAATGACGACGACCGACTTAACAATGAGCACCGAAACCGGAGACCTCACTTACCTGGCCATCCAGCGCCGGAGAGCGAACATGCTCCGCCTCGCGCATATCTGCGTGAACACGGCCTGCCGGCGCGCGGGCGCGTGTTCTGCCGATCCCGACACATGCACTGGACGCATGACCCCTTTCCTGCCCGAGGATGCGTGCGCCGGCGTTGACGCACTGCTCGAGGGCGAGCTCGAAGGGCTCACATATAATGAGGCCCGCGACGAGGCGCCGATGGAAATCCGCGCCTATGAGGATTGGCTCAGCAAAATCGACGCATTCATGCGGGAGACCGTGCCTTTCACGCGTCCGAAGGTAAAACATCCACAGCGCTCTCAACTTCGTGAGATTTCTTGATGCAAACCTTCAATTTGATTGAATCGCCTTCGCGGGCCTGCGGCGCTAGCATGCGTGCGGCTTTGGGGGGTCTTCGCATATCAAAACGAGGAGTAAGACCATGAAATACACAGCCGTCGCGGCGCTATTGCTTGCCGCATTGCCCGCCGCCGCATTCGCAATGGATGACCATATGGGCGTCCAACCGAGCGCCCTGAAATGGGGCCCGGCCCCTCCCGGCTTGCCGGCGGGCGCCCAACTCGCCGTTCTCGCCGGCGACCCCGGCAAAGACGGGCCCTACGTGGTCCGGGCCAGGCTGCCGTCGGGCTACAAAATCGCGCCACACACGCACCCCACTGACGAGAACGTCACGGTTTTGTCCGGCACGTTTCACATCGCGATGGGCGACAAGTTCGATATGAAAAAAGGTGACGCGCTGAAAGCCGGCGGCTTCTTCAATGGGCAAAAAGGCATGCCGCATTATGGCTGGACGACGGCACCGACCGTGATCCAGATTCACGGGCTGGGGCCGTTCGCGATCACTTACGTCAATCAGGCCGACGACCCGCGCAACAAGACGTCGGAGAAGAAATAAGAGTGCTCACCACCGCCTCATCCTGAGGAGCCGCCGAAGGCGGCATCTCGAAGGATGGGGCGGCCACGGTGCCGGCCCCATGGTTCGAGACGCGCCCTTCGCGCGCTCCGGTTCGAGACGCGCCCTTCGCGCGCTCCTCACCATGAGGTCACGGCACCAATAAGACGTTCCACGGGAAACACATCACATGCCGGGCCAGACTATCCAGATCCACGGACGCGCGGACAGCGATTTCGATTGTTACCTCGCGCTGCCGCAAACGGACCAGCCTGTTCCGGCGGTGGTGCTCGCCAGCGCCGTGCATGGCGTCGACAAGGATCTGCGCGACCTTGCCGATGAATTCGCATCGCATGGGTTCATCGCGGCGGCGCCTGACCTGTTCTGGCGTACGATTCCAGGCCCGCTCACCCGCGCCGATGGCGAACGCACCAAGGAACGCTCGCAGCCACGGCCGGAGAAAATCAAAACCGGCGAAGCCGATATCGCCGATACGCTCGCGGAGCTGCAGGAGCTTCCGCAATTCAACGGACGCGCGGCAGTGATGGGTTTCTGCTACGGCGGCCCTTACGCCATTCTCGGGCCGAAGCGTCTCGGCTTTGCCGCCGGAATTTCATGCCACGGCACGCGCATGCAGGATTATATCGGCGAGCTTGAGGGTATCACTGCGCCGGTCTGCATTATCTGGGGCGATGAAGACAACCAGGCGCCGCCAGAGGTGCTTGAGGCATTTCGCGCGGTGCCGCCGCGTATGAAAAATGTCGAGCTGCACATTTTTCCCGGGGTCAAACACGCCTACATGATGCCGGACGCGGGCGCGGCGTTCAGCGCGAAGACACGCGCGTTTTCCATGACGCGCGCCCTCGCCATCCTCAATGATCTGCGTGGCGGCGGCGAGCGCCTGCGGAAGGCGTCTTGATCACACCGCAACCTCGGCCCACGCCCCGGCGAAGGTGTGAACGCGCACCAATTTTTCCAGTCATCCCCGCGAATTATCCCGTCGTCCCAGCGAAGGTGTGAACGCGCGCACCATTTGATCCGCTCATCCCCGCGAAAGCGGGGATCCATAAGCCGTGATTTATCGATGGGCAACCGAATATGGGACCTCGCTTTCGCGGGGACGACAGGTGGTGACCGCACGACAACCCGTCTGCTCCCGGTTAACATCGGCCACGATGGATTCGCCGCCGCGATTCAAACTCACCCGCCTATTCTGGATCGGGCTCGCAGTTTTGATTCTGGGCACAGGCCCCCTGCTCGCCATCATCGCTGCGGCCGCGCTCGGATTGCTGAGCGACCCGAACCCCAATCCGATCGGTCCGGGCCTGCTCGCCTTCTTCACGTTCTGGCCGGCAGTGATCATGATCGTCTGCGGATTGATTGCATCGATCGTGCGCTACCGAAGAGCACAGACATAATTCTGATGTCGTGCCCGCGCGCGCGAGGATCCTCATACCATTTTATCCGGACATCCTCGCGAAGATGGAGATGCGCTAACCAACTTTTCCGGTCATCCTCGCGAAGGCGGGGATCCATACGC
>JBATYN010000370.1:0-2600 GCA_049674125.1 Pseudolabrys sp.
AGTGCTTGGTGGCGTATGGCGCGCGGTGATTGTCCAGAACCACAGCTGCCCTTGCGGCGCCTATACCAACAGAAATATTCCACCGATACAGCGATTGCCTTCGCACATGCCGAAATCGTTTAGGTCCCAATCGACGGTGCCGGGACGGCTCTTATTTGCGGATTTGAGAACAAGCGAATTCATCTGAACCAATAAAAACAGAATGGCTGATTTTTGGGGCTATGTTTCTACTGGTCAAGGCACTCCCGCCATGTCCATTATTGGGGTTAAAGCAGACATGCCTTTTTGCACCGCAAATGTCTGCTTTCCCAAAGCGGACATAACGCAAACCTGCTGCTTCGCTCACCAGCGAGATCACTTACGAGTGATACCAAACAAATATCTGCTGTCTTTTGGCAAGCGCAAATTAGCATCAGTGTTCTGGCTGGGGAGCATCTGATGGATCGGTATGTAGCTCGCCTTAACATCGAGCATTACCGCAAGCTACTTGCGGCCGAGCCTGATGAAGCGAAGCGGCAAACTCTAATTCGGTTGCAAGCGGAAGAAGAGTTGAAGCTGACGGCATCAATGCGGAGGTTTGCTGGAGAAAAGAACTGCATGTCGCATTTGTATTTTCAGAGTCAGCTAAATGGTGTCGCCGCTCATCGTTCGAAGGCGCGCGAGTTTGGATTGCAGTTACGACCGTCAAATAATGAAGACGCTTAAGTGCTCCAAGGAAAATAAAATGAAACGAATGTCACGTGGGAGGCGCGGATGATTAGATTGATCGCTTTTGCTGCGTTCGCCATAGCCGTTACAGCGTCAGCACAAGCAATGCCAGTCGCTCCGGTTCATGAGCCGGACGGCGTGATCGCGGAAGTCGCCTATGGATGCGGACCGTTCAGAACACGAGTTGCTGGTGTCTGCGTGGCCAGAACCACCGTTCGGCATGCTCGCCGCCATTATCGCAGGTGTGCACGATGGCATGGAGGCGCTTGCGCTGGTTGGCACTACTACTGAGTGGCAAGACTAATTATCACTGCAGCTCGATGCCATATTCGCTCTTGGGCGCTTGCCGCGACGATCTCGCCGCGTGAAGTCGGTGAAATGCTGCGGAGACCGATCTCATCGTGATCCGCGTCCGCGCCAAGTGCGCGTGGGCCGTGGCGTCAGGTGCGGCGCAGGTCATTTCCGCGGTCAATTGGTGATGCGATGGCGAAATTTTCCACCGATGAGGCCGAACGCATTCTCGCGGAAAGCCACGAGATACTGGAGCGGGTGTGAACCGTCCTCAGCGCTTGCAGCTAGAGCAATTAAATCGGCTTCGAAATAAGTGCAGTCACAACTGGCTATTGAACATTAAAATTCGCAAGGGCATCAAGCCGTCGCTTCCAAAGCGCCCTCTGCTAGATTTCCGAGGCGGCGACTTGCATACGGTCAGCATCATGGAAAAGTTTATCGACCAATACACTGTGATCTACCTTCACTTGTATATGCGCATTTACTGATCAATCACCCAAGCCACCTCATTTTGAACGGCTCGCCCAACCCTTTGGCGGAAAATCACAAGACGCGAGCCAAGCCCGCGGACTACTCTGGAGTCAGTTGAGCCAGAGGAGATAGAAAATGCTAAACGATCTAATGTGGTTGGTACTCGCCTTGTTGGCGTGCGCCTCTATTATGGCCGTGCCCGCTGCCCTCGTGGGGCTGGCGCATGCATTTGTCAAACGCACTCAAGCTGCTCAAAAGGTGCTTGTCGGCTGAAGCGGCTAATCGGTCGATTAATCCGACGTAGTGGATCCGACAGGCATCATGGAAGATAGAGATGACCGAAGAAATCAATATCAAAATGAAGAATGCGGACGGCCACGCGATCAGCGGCGCCTATAAGACTGGACAGGGCATCATTACGGTCAGGCTATCGAATGGCCGCAGTCACAGAGAGCAGCGCGACTATCGATTGATGGCCGAGGAACACGCGATGCGCATGTTGCTTAAGCTAGATCGCGAAGCGAGGGGCAAATCCTAACACCCGATCCGGCAACCACGATGAAAGCGCGATTACTCATCACGCTGCAATCATGCGGTTAGTCCGACGTAATGCACGTGACAGGCGTCGTGCACCAGCTACGGACTTAGTCAAACGGATGTATATCGCCAAGCCGGCATCTATGCGGGCCACATTCTTAAGGGCGCTAAGCCCACCGACCTGCCGGTCGTCCTGCCAACTAAGTATGAGTTTGTCATCAACATGAAGACCGCCAAGACGCTCGGCCTAACCTTCCCGATCCCGCTGCTCGGCCGAGCCGACAAGGTGATCGAGTAAACGACAGAATGTCCGCTTATGACCCAAAGCGGACCTTGTCCGGCGTTTTATATTGCAGCGCGAAGCGAGTCTCAGCTCTATCAAAACATTTGCTTGAGCCGGTACGATGCAGTCTCATCGGCAACTGGAGGGTGGCCCGTTAGCGGTGCCCCTCCGTTTTCCCTCCCTGACGCCGGCGACAGCACCGCGGTTCGTCTGTCAGCCCCCGGGGCCGTCCGTCATGATGTAGCCCATCAGGTCGCCCACGTTGTGCTCCAAATTTCGGATGATGTCCTTGACGACGTCTCCGATCGAG
>JBATYN010000371.1:0-1731 GCA_049674125.1 Pseudolabrys sp.
GGGCTCGAGGACCGGTTGACCCCGGCCGCGGTCATCCCGGTGCACACGCCGGAGGAGGCCATCGCCGAGCTCGAATTCGTCACCAAGCAGCTCGGCAGCAAGGTCTGCATGTTCGGCAGCGGGGTGCGCCGGCCATTGCCGGAAGCGGCCGGGACCGACCCGCAAATCGCCCGCCACGCCCAGGGCTTCGACCAGCTCGGCATCGACAGCGACCATGATTACGACCCACTCTGGCAGAAATGCCGAGAGCTTGGCGTCGCCCCAACCTTTCACACCGGCGGGCGCAGCTATGGCATGCGCAATTCGCCGAGCAATTTCACCTTCAACCATATCGGTCATTTCGCCGATGCCGGCCACGCGGTTGCCAAGGCCTTGTTCCTCGGCGGCGTGACCCGCCGCTTCCCCGATGTGCGTTTCGCCTTCCTCGAAGGCGGGGTCGGTTGGGGCTGCCAGCTGTTCTGCGACCTGATCGAGCATTGGGAGCGGCGCGGCGCCAAGGGGCTCGCCTATATGGACCCGGCAAAGCTCAACCGGCCGTTATTGCGCCAACTCGTCGACAAATACGGCTATGCCGACATCGCCGCCGAATTGCACAAGCGCGACGGCTGGCCGATGAAGGAAGAGGATTCGCTGACCGGCGGCGTCCCGATGGACGACTATGTGGCGTGCAACATCACCCGCAAGGAAGACTGGGTCGATCTCTATGCCAAGCCGTATTATTTTGGCTGCGAGGCCGACGACCGGATGAACGCCGTCGCGTTCGGCAAGGGCATGCCGTTCGCTGCCCGGATCAACGCGATCTTCAGCTCCGATATCGGCCATTTCGACGTGCCCGACATGCTGCAGCCGGTCCCCGAATCCTATGAGCTGGTCGAAGACGGGCTGATCACTCCGGCCGATTTCCGCGACTTCACCTTCGCCAACGCGGTTCGCCTGTGGGGCACGCAGAACCCGCGCTTCTTCGAAGGCACCCGCGTCGCCAAGCAAGCCGCCGCGATCCTCGCCGAAGCCCACACCCCCACCCGCGCCGCCGCCGAATAACCCGTGCCCCCAAACGCAGCGCCGTCTCCGGACGGCGCTGTTTTCTTGCAGCATCCGCCGCAGCTGCACAATCAGCGATCTGCTCTGTCTAATCAGGGATAGCTTTGCTTCACTTGATCCACTTGTCGTCAATGCGGAGAGGCACATGAACTTCACGTTGACGCAGGACCAGCGGGAGATCCGCACCACAGTCGCTCGGCTGTGCGAGGGCTTCGGCGACGATTACTGGCTGAAAAAGGACGAGGAGGGCGGCTTTCCGCATGAATTTCATCGGGCGATGGCCGCAGCGGGCTGGCTCGGCATCGCCATGCCGCCGGAATATGGCGGCAGTGGGCTCGGCATCACCGAGGCGGCGGTGCTGATGCAGGCGGTGGCCGAGTCGGGTGCGGGATTCAGCGGCGCCTCGGCGATCCATATGAACATCTTTGGCCTGCACCCGGTGGTTGTCTTCGGTTCCGACGAGCAGAAGCATCGCTTCCTGCCGCCGCTGATCGCCGGCGATGAAAAAACCTGCTTTGCCGTGACCGAACCTGATGCGGGGCTCGATACGACGCGGTTGAAAACCCGCGCGGTGCGCTGCGGCGATCATTACGTCCTCTCCGGCCGCAAGATTTGGATCTCGACCGCGCAGGTCGCCGAAAAGATGCTGATCCTGGCGCGCACCACGCCGATCGAGGAGGTCGCGCGGCC
>JBATYN010000372.1:0-1634 GCA_049674125.1 Pseudolabrys sp.
GAGTAGATTTTCGGAGTGATAGAAGCGCGGAGATTGCAAGCTTTTGGGGAGTGAGGGCTCAAAAGCTTGCAATTTGATTTTTCAGGATTCCGTCGAATCGGTTCTCGTGATTCCGTCGTTGCATCGGAGGGGACGATGCGACCAAAGGAACGACGCGACAGCGGACAGAGCGATCTTTTGCGCTCGCGGTTAGATGCGATCATCGATATGAGCCATCCGCTGGTGAAGCTGGCGGCGACGGTCGACTGGTCATTCCTCGAGCAGCGGTTCGGCGCGGTCTATGAGGACAAGCCCGGTCGCCCGCCGTTGCCGACGCGGCTGATGGCGGGGCTGGCGATCCTGAAGCATACCTACGACCTGTCCGACGAGGTCTTGTGCGAGCGCTGGATTGAGAACCCGTATTACCAATTCTTCTGCGGCGAGGAGTTCTTCCAGCACCGGTTGGTGTTCGATCGCTCCTCGCTGACCCGCTGGCGCCAGCGCATGGGCGAGGAGAAGCTGCAGGCTTTGCTGCAAGAGAGCCTGTCGGTTGCCACCAGGACCGAGGCAATCAAGCCGGCCGACCTCAACCGCATCATCGTCGACACCACGGTGCAGCCCAAGAACGTCATGTTCCCGACCGATGCGCGGCTTCTCAATCGTGCCCGCGAGATCCTGGTGCGGCTCGCCAAAAGATGCGGCATCAGGCTGCGACAATCCTATGCGCGGGTCGGCAAGTTCGCGCTGATCCAGCACCAGCGCTATGCCCATGCCAAACAGTTCAAGCGCGCCAACAGGGCTTTGCGGAAGCTTAAAACCTATCTTGGCCGTGTCATCCGCGATATCACCCGCAAGCTCGAAGGCAGCACTGATCTGCTCGGCGCGATCGCGCTTGACCGCATGCTGACGCTGGCGCGCAGAGTGCTTGAGCAGAAGCAGCGCCAGCGCGGACCAAAGGTCTACTCGCTGCACGCGCCGGAGGTGGAATGCATCGGCAAGGGCAAGGCGCACCGACCTTACGAGTTCGGCGTCAAGGTCTCGGTGGCGACGACGCTATCGCGCGCCAAGGGCGGTCAGTTCGTCGCCCATGTGAAGGCGCTGCCCGGCAATCCCTATGATGGCCACACGCTCGCGACCGTGCTTCCGGAGATGGAGACACTGGTCGGCAACACCATCGAGCGCATTCTCGCCGACAAGGGCTACCGCGGCCACAATGCCCCGCCCGATTACAAGTTCAGGGTGTTTACATCAGGTCAGAAGCGGCGGATGACGCCGAAGATCAAACGCGAGCTGCGACGGCGCTCCGCTGTCGAGCCGGTGATCGGCCACCTCAAGTCCGAGCATCGAATGGGCCGCAATTATCTCTGGCACCGCGAGGGCGACGCCACCAATGCCGTCCTCGCCGCCGTCGGCTACAACTTCCGTCGCCTGATCCACTGGATCAAGCTTTTGTTGTGCCAATTCCTCGCTCTGCTGATCGTCAGGTCGCAGCCTCTGGCCGCCTGAGATCGACCTTCACGCGAGGAAGACCCCGACAGCAATCATCGCAAATCCGCGTTCTTCACGGTCGACTGATTTCATTTAGCTTTTAGCAATTTGGGAAACCGGAACCGCGACGACATCTCCGCTGCGGCCGATGCTTCGCCAGCCGTCAC
>JBATYN010000373.1:0-2438 GCA_049674125.1 Pseudolabrys sp.
GTGTAGATAACCCGCGTCGCCCGACCGGTCGGGCGCGCAAACATTTTTAGCGCATAGCTCCATTGCGGGCTTGCGCTAAGATTGATCGTGCTGAGGTACTCTGCAGCCGCGCGGTAAACCTGGACACGTTGGTCACCGCGCTGCTCCATGAGACGTTCGGCGCGACGTAGCTGTGGATGTGCCGGTATGCTCTGATTCACATACCCCTGCATGCGCGGCAATATCTGATTAAGGAATGCGTCGGCGTCGTATTTAGAGCGCACGATGCGTTCAAGCGTGTGACACCCGACACAGTTGAGCAGCTGACCTTTCTGTTGGTCAGTACCAGAGATGCTCGCCATCCATTCGCCATTCGACAATTGCGCAGCAAGATCTTCGGTCTTACGCAATTGGAGATCGAGGGATGTTGTCTTCTGTTCGTTGATCTCAATCGCTTTGGGGGCGTCGAGATCATAGCCGACGGCGCGCACGCCCATGGAATATTGACCCGGTGCCAGTTTGCTCCCCGGGAAGGAAAATCGCCCGTCCTTGTCGGTCACCACTGTCACCGTGACGGTCGTTCCCATTTTGCCGGCGCTAACCAGCACTCCTTCCATCGCGTTATTCTCGGCGGAGCTGACATGGCCTGTCAGCGCGGCGGCGACCGTTTGCGGCAGCGACGCGCCCGGAACGAGAGTCGCGAACACCAAGCTGAAGGCAACGATAAACGCACGGCAACACATGATCTCCTCCCGGGCGTCGCAATTTTTTGCTTGCCGCAAGGATAGGCCCTACGGCCGGCATCCAGCAACCGATTTCGTCCGTGTCCGCCATTCGGGATAGAGTGCGCCTGTCCGACAGCGCATAGTGAGGGCCGACGCGATTGAAAATTAAATGAATTGAAGACTGACCTATCTCCGCTTTGGGTCATTAGCGGACATTTCGCAGTGCTCCGGGATCGAAGGAGTATTTTGTACTTGGACCTCACAGGCGGTTGATTTTGGCGATGCGTCGAGTCACCTCCGCCGGCGTTTCATTGTCGGCCTTGGCCTTGAGCGCGAGTGCCTTCCGGGCCGCAGGCCGCTCGAGACAGCGTGTGAGCCAGCCCTTAAGGTTCGGATTTGCGGAAAGGTCCATATCGACCGCGCGGCTCACGACCGCGGCGACATTGAGATCGGCCACCGTGAAGTCATTGCCGAGAAGATATCGTTGCTTGGCAACTGCCATGTCGAGCACCTTGAACGGCGCCGCCAGAACCTTCAGGGCTTCCTCGCGCTTGATGGGATCACGGTCGGCCGGCGGCAGGCGGAGCGCGTGCAGCGACCAAATGTTGACGCCGCGATCGACCTCTGTGACGGCCCACAGGCTCCATTGCCATGCGGTGGATTCACCTTCCAGCGTGCCGGGATAGAGTTTGCCATTGGAGTGCTTCTTGGCGAGGTAGAGCGTGATTGCAAGCGACTCGAACAGAACGAAACCGTCGTCCATGATGAAGGGTAGGCGCCCGTTCGGATTGATCGAGAGAAACTCCGGCGAGCGGGCACCGTCAGCGCCGATCTCGATCGGCAGGTGCTCGTAGTCGAGCCCGAGCTCATTCGCCATCCAGAGCGCTCGAAACGCGCGGGTGCGGGCGATACCGTAAATACGCAGGCCAGCCAAGCTGGTCTCCCCAGTTTGCAGCGCTCGCTAATGACCCAAGTTGGACAGACCTCGTCTAGGCGGCCCTTTTGCATTTCGCCAGGAAGCTATTTTTTGCTGCACCGTAAAGCGGCTTGCCCTCTTTGCTGATTGCTTTACTTTCGCAGGCGTCCTTCTTGCACTTCTTCACAAAGCTCGTTTTTGCCGCACCGTGAAGCGGCTTACCGTCTTTGCTTAACGCCATGCTTTCGCAGGACTGCGCCATGGCGGCGCTGACAGCAAACGAGGAAATTAAAGCAGCAAGAATAATACGTCTCATCGCCTCCTCCTTTTTTACGACACTTCCAAATATGCTCGCATGTGAACATGAGACCAATTTGTCCTCAAGGGTTGTTCCGATAGTCGTATGAGGCCACTTTGAAATCACCCTATTGCTTGAACATCTTCGGCAACGCCTCGAGTTATCAGCGCCGAACGCGCGTGCTATCCTCAGCGGGCATGCCCTGCGTTTTTCTCGTTATATTTTGGCTCTTCCTCAGCGCGCCCGCTTTCGCCGTCACCGGCAATGCGCCGCCCGCGGCCGCCTGGGCCGCACGGCCGATCGTGATGATCGTGGATGCGCGCGAGGATCTGTGCACCGGGACCGCGCTTGCGCGCGACCTGGTGCTCACCGCCGCGCATTGCGTGACGCGCACGGTCACCTACCAGGTGAAGGCCTACCAGACAGGTGTCGCGATCCCCGTGCGCGCGGTCGTGCGCCACCCGGCTTTTGACTACGCGAGTTACGCCGCCAGCCGCGCGACGGCGGACGTGGCACTCAT
>JBATYN010000374.1:0-2429 GCA_049674125.1 Pseudolabrys sp.
GGCTTGGCCTGGTCTGCTGGGCTTGTCCCCTGGTCGATGGCAGACGGGATGATCAGGCTCTACTCCTCGGCCAGCAACACATGGTAGACGTGGTGTTAGCGATCATCCCGGAGCCGGAGTGCCCACCGGAGGGATCGGTTTTACATCACCCGCAATGGGGTATGCGCTCGTCCCACATATGCCCGCCGTCCGGGGCTGTTCAGTCGCGGTGTTCTACTCCTCCCCGCGAGGCCGGAAGTCGTACATTCACATGGTGACCCTTGCTGACGTGGACCGCGCAGGCGTTCTGGCAGCTATCGCAGAGTATGACCGCCTCGGCCAGCGCATCACGCGGATCTTCCGGCAGCGGCGCATCGATCACAGTCGCCGATCATCCCAGCCGCAACACCAAACCCGCCGTCGAAACGTAACCAGCGATCACCCAGCGCAACTCAAAAGCCGGAGCCTGAATGCTTACTTTGCGGGTCCTTTTCTTGCTTCGCTCTGTAGTGGCTCTTGCGCTGGATTCGGCGCGGCACTGGATGCGGGAAGCACTTGGCCACTGGCCCTCTGAGTCACCGCTACGGGCGGTGTTGGCCATATTGGGTTGGGCGTAAGCGCCACGCGAATTGCGATGCCGTTCTGCTTGCCCGGGTCGATCAGGTAGTCGGCGGTGACGGGCAAATTGTTCACGAGGGCGTCGCGCAGGAGACTGAACATTGCCTGGCGGGCCGGAAGATTGTCGTCGTTCCGGAGTTGAAAGCCGTACGCGCCATCGCCGATGGCGTTGAGGATGAATACCGCTTCAACATCCAGCTGATCGTTGGGAGGACCGTAAGCGGTACCAAGGTCGTGCGCGCGAAGAAAAACGATCTTTCCGGTCTTTTCGAGCAAGTCGGACATGGACAGTCTCCTAAGGGTTCGCGACGCGAATGACTTCGCCCGCACGGGGGCCGGTCGTAAGGTAATCGAGACGGATGGGCCGCCCGGCAATGAAGGCAGACCGAAGTAGGTCAAACATCTCTGTGCGAGTTGGTTTGTTCGCGTCCGCCCGCAACTGAAAGCCGAACGCGCGCAGCGGTTCCTCAGCGAGCTGCACGATGACCTCAACGTCCAGATAATTCGGCGCTTTGCCGTAGCCGGTGCCGAGATCGTGAGCCCGCAAGAACGATATGTGGCCCACGGTCTCGATCAGGCTCCCGATCGGATTGACGGAGCCGTACCCGATTACATCCATAAGCTGCAGGTCGACGGCCGAGACCGGATTTACCACGCCGCCATTGCTGAACTGATTAAACGCGTCGTTGGTGCCGCCCGCCCAATCCCGGGTATCCTTATGATTTACGGAAGTATCGTTAAACTGCTTGAGCAGAGTGGTTCCATTGTCTATGGAAAAGAAATTTGCTGCACCACCGAAAAGCGCTCTAGTTCCGGCACCGGTGTAGGCAAAATTGTCGATCAAACTGAACGTATTGTTTCCGCCGGAAAGGCCGACTCGGCCCATCACTTCGGCGATCTCATGTGCCGCGACACCCTGAAAATCAAATGTGCCAGGGGCGATTTGACCGGAGAATGTGAACGCATGTTGCACACCGAAGGTGGTGCCTCCGTCATCGGACATATCATCTGGAATAAAGCCAAGCGCCTTGGCTTGCGGTCGCGCCAACGTCCAGGTTCCGAAGCCGCTGGTGGGATCGCTAGCGGTCATGGACCCCCCCGGACCGATGGCGATGGCATCGTTTCGCGTGGACGCGTACGCGCTGACCCGATCGAACAGATCGGCGTACGAGATGGGATACCCGAAATTCGCAAAGCTCTCTCCAAAAGCATCCGGCGTCGTCACCGCATCAACCGTAATGTTGATGTGAATGTCGTCAGTGAATGCGTCGGTGAAGACCTTGGCCGCCGCGATCCATGATTCCTTGGCTGCTGTTGCGTTGGCCCCGAAATTCGTCTCGAACCCGGACGTAAACGTGGGAGTAATGATCAACTGGATCTCCCTCTGAACTTCGGTCTGCCTGAAAAGGCGGGCCGCTGCCGTGCAAGCGGTCGCCCGGACGATAGCGATTGAACGACCCCGGACGGAAAGTACCGCGTCTGTCGCACTTTAGACCTCTTCGAACACAGTACACTCGCGTATGCAGCTGGCTGTGGCCGGGGCGGATTCCAACTGCGCGAACGGCAGATCTATCCGATAAGTAGAATTTTTAAGTGGTGCTGCACCCAGGCCGCCAGGACCCGTGGCGGTGCGGCGAGGTGATCGGCGGAGGTGATCACATAGACGACCTCGACGAGCTTCGTGCTACCGGTCTTGGTCTTGATCATTCGAGTGCGGCGGATCTGGGCGACCTGCTCCGCGCCGCGGTCCGGGCGTCTTTCGCGGAACGGTCAACTGGCGAGATCGTCCTCGGGCCGCCGAAGTCGAAGGCCGGTTTGCGTGTGGTCGGTAT
>JBATYN010000375.1:0-4978 GCA_049674125.1 Pseudolabrys sp.
CCAATGCGATGCGTCGGTCGGCGAAATGGCGCGCTGTTGCAACTTGAAGCGGAAAAACACCTCGCCCGGGTTCGATCGCGATCTTGCCGAGAATCGAATGTGAAGCGCGTTCGATTTCGTCGGCAAATTCGGCGTCGTCCAGCCCCACCAGTCGGTCGGCATCAGCGGGATCAAGGACCCAAACGAGACTCGAGCGGTGTCCGCATAACGGCACCAGCGTGAACGGGCCGTTCGATGTGTGGAATTCAGTTGACGTGTCGTGATGCGGCCGTGAATGCCGTACGCACATCGTCAATGCGACCTGGGCATATTTACGCTCTTCAATGTCAATGCCCGTAGCGGAGCGGCAGATCGAATTACGACCATCGGCGCCGACCACGAGTGGTGCCCGCAAGGCTGTACTGCTCTTCAGGCTGACGGCGACCGATTCGTACTCTGGTTTGACTGCGAGAACGTCGTCTTCAACAATCGTCATGTTTGACAGAGTGCGGGCGCGGTCTTCGAGTGCTTTGACCAGGTCGCGGTTCTCGATGTTGTAACCGAAGGTCTCGAGATCAATTTCTCTCGCCTCGAATTTGACTTCCGGTGCGCGCCACAGCCGACCCGTGTCATCGACAATCCGCATGACTTTGAGCGGTGCCGCCCGGATAGAGCAGCCGCTCCATACTCCGAGTGTTTCGAGTGCGGTTACGGAACCGGCCAAAAGGGCGGTGGTGCGATTGTCAGCCTGACTCGGGCGTCTGCCGACGAGCGAGGTAGGAATACCACCCTGGGCCAACGCAATCGCCGCAGTCAGTCCGGCGGGTCCCCCGCCGACTACGATGACCATGGCGCTATCGCTATGTTTGTCCGGCATCAATACTCTTCTTTCCATTCAAGGTTAACCGCACTAGCACGCGCCGGGCCGGCACGGAAACCACGCAGAAGGCTTGCGATATCCCGGCGGCGCCTGATGCGCTATGCACAAGGCTGTCATGAGCCAAACCGCAGGCCCCGATTTTGGTCACCTGCCGCCCGCTGCTGCCGGGCTTGGCCACATTTTTGGACGCCCGAAAGTGCTGGCTGGACTGTGCGTCCTCGCGCTCGCCAGCCTGGGATGGCTTTATCTCGCGTTCGCGCTTGTGGGCATGGGTGCTTCGCTCAACGGCGTGAGTGACGGGATTTTGTCTTCGATGTGCCGTCCGCTTCCTGATGGATCGTGGACTGTTGGCGGCATAGCGATCATTACATCGATGTGGTGCGCTATGACGCTCGCGATGATGCTCCCGAGTGCCGCACCAATGATCATGACCTATGCTGGCATCGCCGATACCGCTGCGCGTAAGAACGAACGCATTGTATCGCCGTTCGTGCTCGCCGGCGGTTACATGGCCGTGTGGTTTACGTTTTCGGTCTTCGCTGCGCTCGCACAGATTATATTTGCACGAGCTGCATTGATCGACGCGAGTATGGTCTCCTCAAGCGGGCTGTTTTCCGGGGCGATCTTTGTCGCAGCCGGCGCTTATCAGTTTTCAAAACTGAAACACGCTTGTCTTACGCGCTGCCAGCAGCCGTTCCCATTTTTATTTGCTAACTGGGCTACGACGACACGCGGCGTGTTCCGGCTCGGGGTCAAGCACGGCCTCTATTGTCTCGGCTGCTGCTGGGCCATGATGATGGTTATGTTTGCGGTCGGGGTAATGAACGTCGTCTGGATGGTGGTGCTCGGCGCAGTGATGACGGTCGAAAAAATGCTCATCGGTCGACGCTTCACCCATACGGTTGGAGTGTTACTGATCGTCGCCGGTATTGGCATTGTGTTTTCGGCTTTCTTATCCCATTGGCCGGCGCGACTGAGTTGAATTAGGAAAAGCGGGAGTGATGCGTTGACGGAAAGTTGGAGCCTGAAAGGGGAAATGGCGCTGTCGTGCAGCTGCACAGTATTTTGTCCTTGTGTGCTCTCGCTCGGAGAGCACCCCCCGACTGAAGACCGCTGTCAAACCTGGGCCGGTATACGCATCGACGACGGACACTTTGACACTGTTGATCTATCGGGCATCAAAGTCGGCCTGATGATGGACCTGCCCGGGATTATGTCTCGCGGCAACTGGACGGCCGCACTCTTTGTAGACGACAATGCTTCTGTGCACGCCGTGAAAGGACTAACCCGCATATTCACTGGCCGCGTTGGGGGCACAACGCATTTGCTGTCGATATTGGTTGGGCAGTTCCTTGGAGTACGGCAAGTCCCGATCACCTATGAGACAAAAGGTGAGACCCGCATCGTGCGAATTGAAAAATACGTTGACGGCGCAATTACGCCGGTCCGGGGCAAGGACACGAACCAAAACGTCGTCATTCGCAATAGCGAATACTGGATTGGTCCCGACGTGATCGTTTCGCGTGCGGACAAATCCCGCTTTCGCGGCTTCGGCCGAAATTGGAATTTGGCCGGACGGTCGGCCGAGATCGTCAAGCTTGATTGGGGCAACAGCTAAGTGACGGGCTTCGAACGTTTTCGCGCTTTCACTGTCCATATCTTCACCGCGACCGGTGCCGCGCTTGCGTTGCTCGCCTTGATTCTGGCGACGGGCGGGCAGTGGGCGGCAATGTTTCTTTGTCTTGGCGCGGCATTGATCGTGGATGGCGCTGATGGACCGATGGCCCGGGCATTTGAGGTCCAGAAGGTGTTGCCGCGCTGGTCGGGCGAAACGCTCGATCTGGTCGTGGACTTCACGACCTATGTGTTTGTCCCAGCCTATGCCATCGCCGCCAGTGGCATGCTTCCCCAAGTGTTCGCCATTCCAGCTGGCATTGTAGTAGTGATCACGGGCGCGCTTTACTTCGCTGACCGCGAGATGAAAACGAAGGACAACTATTTTCGCGGGTTTCCGGCGACATGGAATCTAGCTGCGTTCTATTTATATTTGCTTGAGCCCCCCGAATGGGTAGCCGCTGGCGCAATTGCGGTCCTTGCCGCCTTAAGCTTTGCCCCCGTGAAGTTTCTTCATCCGCTGCGCGTACAACATTGGCGGACATTTAACATCGCTTTGTTGGCAGGGTGGGCCGTGCTGGCTTTTGTCGCCATCGTTCAAAATCTGCAGCCCGATTTCTATGTGACGGTGCCATTATGTCTGATCGCAGTGTATTTTTTTGCGGTCGGATTGTTGCGCCCGCCTGCCTGATCGTGTTCGATCCGCCACCGCCAAGCCAGGAGTAGCCGTATGTCTCGACCAGTCTTGCTTATTGCCGGCGGCAGCAGGGGGATCGGAGCAGCCACCGCGAAACTCGCGGGCGAGCGCGGCTATGACGTTGCCGTAAACTACAAAACCAATTCGAACGCAGCCGCTGCAGTCGTTAAAGCCGTGGAAAAAAATGGTGGCAAGGCAGTCGCGATCCAGGGCGATATGGCACTGGAAAACGACATCGAACGCGTTTTTGACGATGTCAGTAAAAAGCTAGGAGCGATAACCCATTTCGTGCACAGCTCCGGCATCATTGGAGATAATTCGCGCCTGGATGACGCCAGCACGCAAACGATCCGCGAGGTGCTCGACGTCGATACATTCGGTGCGCTGCTTTGCCTACGCGCTTGCGTCCGGCGGATGTCGACCAAACATGGCGGAAATGGCGGTGCGGTCGTGATGCTATCGTCGATGGCCGCTCCGCTGGGCGGCGCCAACGAATGTGTGTGGTATGCGGCTGCCAAAGCCGGTGTGGACTCGATGGTGATCGGCGCCTCCCGCGAGGTCGCCAAGGAGGGCATGCGTGTCAACGCGATAACGCCGGGTGTGATCGATACCGATATCCAGCCGCCTGGGCGCATCGATCGGGTCACGCCTATGCTGCCGATGGGCAGGGCCGGGCAAGCGGACGAAGTCGCGGAAGCAGTGCTATTTCTGCTTTCGGATGCGGCCTCATATATCAATGGCGCAAACCTGCGCGTTTCAGGCGCGCGCTGAGTGCCTTGCGCTTGTCGGGCGGCTGCCTATGATCGCCGCCAAAGAATTTTTCGGTCAATTCAAGCAAATTGAAGGGGAATATCATGGTCGCGGCAATACGCGTTCACAAGCATGGCGGTCCCGAGGTTCTAACCTATGAGGACATCGAAATCCCGGCGCCTGGCCAGGGCCAGATCAAGATCAAACAGCATGCGGCGGGCATCAATTTTATCGATACATATTTTCGGATGGGCATGTATCCATCTCCGGTCGGCATGCCTTTCATTGCCGGCAACGAAAGCGCGGGTCAGGTCATTGCCGTTGGGCCTGGCGTAACCGACATCAAAGTGGGCGACCGCGTTGCTTTTGTGGGACCGCTCGGTGGGTATGCCGGCGAGCGCGTCGTGCCGGCCGACCGAGCTGTGAAGTTGCCGGACAATATTTCGTACGAGCAGGCTGCCGGCATGATGCTCAAAGGCATGACCGTGCAGTATTTGGTCAATCGCACCTACAAAGTTGAGAAGGGCACAGTCTGCCTGATCCATGCCGCCGCGGGCGGCGTAGGCCTGATCGCGTGCCAATGGGCGAACCATCTTGGTGCAACGGTCATCGGCACGGTCGGTTCAAATGAAAAGGCCGCGCTCGCCAAGAAAAATGGATGCCACCACACTATTCTCTACCGCGATGAAGATTTCGTCGCGAAGGTGAAAGAGATCACAAGCGGAAAGCTCTGCGACGTGGTTTACGACGGCATCGGCAAGACGACATTTCCGGCGTCGCTCGACTGTCTGCGTCCTCTCGGATATTTCGTCAGCTTCGGCAGCGCGTCGGGTCAAATCGAGGCTTTTAATATCAACATTCTTCAGGCGAAAGGTTCGCTGTTCGCGACGCGTCCAACGCTCAACCACTATGTGGCCAAGCGTGACGACCTGATTTCCTCCGCCAAGGATCTGTTTGAGAAAGTGGGCTCTGGCGCAGTGAAAATTCCGGTCAATCAGACTTACTCACTCAAAGACGCAGCCAAAGCGCATAAGGAACTGGAGAGCCGCGACACGACC